>NZ_RDQG01000005.1 GCF_003697815.1 Halalkalicoccus subterraneus
ACACGGTCGTGATCGTTACCCACAACATGCAACAGGCCGCCCGCATCAGCGACAAGACGGCCGTCTTCCTGACCGGCGGCGAGCTCGTCGAGTTCGGGAACACCAATCGAATCTTCGAGAACCCCGAGAACCAACGGGTTGAAGACTACATCACGGGTAAGTTCGGATAAGAATGGCTCGAAAGGAATACCAGCAGAAGCTCGACGAGTTGCGCGAGGACGTCCTCTACATGGGCGAAGTCGTCCAGGAACGCCTCCGCATGGGGCTTGCGGCCCTGGAGGACAAGGACGAGGAGCTCGCCGAGGAGGTGATCGGGCGCGACGCCGAGGTCAACGAGATGTACCTCGAACTCGAGCGCCAGTGTACGGACCTGATCGCGCTCCAACAGCCCGTCGCCGGTGACCTGCGCTTTATCGCCGCCTCCTTCAAGATCATCACCGATCTCGAACGGATCGCCGACCTCGCGACCAACCTCGGCAACTACACCAAACAGGCGACCCGAAACCTCTACCCCGACGTCGACGTCCAGGGGATCGGCAGCGTCACGTTGGAGATGATCGAGGACGCAATGGCGGCCTACGCCGCTGAGGACATCGAGTCGTGTTACGGGATCAACGACCGCGACGACGACGTCGACGAGCGCTGCGAACGCGCGAGCGAGATCGTCGTCCGGGACCTGATCGAGACCGAGCTCGGCGACGGCACCGACGAGAGCGAGATCGAGGACATGCTCCAGGACGTCTCGCGACTGCTGTTGACGATCCGGGACCTCGAACGCGTCGGCGATCACGCGGTCAACATCGCCGCGCGAACCCTCTACATGGTCGAGAACGACGACGAACTGCTGTTCTGATCGGGGGCCGCTCGGGCTCGATTCATCCCGAGAGCAACTCCTCGTAGCGTGCGCCCGTCTGTTTCAACGTTTCCGTCGAGTAGAGACGCTCGTGGTCGTAGGGCAGATACTCCGCGGCGAGTTCGTCGATCTGAGCGTCGACCGCCGCCGGCTCCCGGCCGTGGATCATCGTGAAGAGGTCGTACTCCCAACCCAGTTCGCTCCGGCGTGGGCGGTGATAACACAGCGTGACGTACGGTAGCGCCCCGACGGCCCGGCCGCGCGCGTCCAATTCGTCGTCGGGGACGTCCCAGACGACCATGCAGTTCGCGTCGAAGCCCGTCACGAGGTGGTTGATCACGCAGCCGATCCGTTTGATACAGCCCGTATCGAGCAGTCCGCGGATCGAATCGAGAACCGCACGCTCCTCGGCACCCACCGTCCGGGCCACGTCGGCGTACGGGGTGTACGAGAGGGGCAGGCCGCCCTGGATCTCGAGGAGGACGCGCGTATCGAGGGTCGAGAGCCCGCCCGTCGCCTCCTCGCTGATCACCGTCGCCTCGATCTCCCCCGTCCCCGAGGCCGATTCGCGGGCGAAGCGGTCCGCGTTGACCACGGGGAACTCGAGGTTGATGTAGAAATCCGTCAGCATCGGGAGGTTCAACACCGTACAGCCGGTTCGTTCCTCGATCTCCGCGAGGATCGCGTCGCGCGTCTCCCGCGAGCCGGCAGTGACGACGAACCACATGTTCCACTCGTGGTCCCGACGGTAGTTGTGGTTGACCTGTCGGTAGGCGTTGATCACGTCCGCGATCTCCTCGAATCGGCCCTCGGGGGCACGAACCGCCGCGAGCGTCGAGGAGCCGATCACCGGCGGGTTGAGCACCGCGCCGAACCGGCGGACGAGGCCCCGTTCGACGAGCGCCTCGACGCGCGCGAGCGCCTCGTCCTCGCCGACCCCGATAGCCTCCCCGACCCGACGGAAGGGCCGAGACTCGACCGGAAAGCCGCTCTGAAAGCCGTCGATGAGGGCGGCGTCGACCCCGTCGAGGTCGGCTCGCCAGTCCGCCGTGAGTGTCATTAGACCCGCTAGGGACCGATCCCGAGTATCAGTTTCGCTCTCGAACGGTCGTCGGCCGGTCGCCCCGTCTCAGATCGAGCCGACCGCGTCGAGCAGTTCCTCGTAGTCGGGCTCGTTTTCGGGGGAGTCGGCGACCCACTCGTAGACGATCTCGCCGGCGGCGTCGAGCACGTAGACCGCACGGTTGGCGACGCCGTACAGGCCGAGGTCCTCGATGTCGGTCTTCAGCCCGTAGGCGTCGATCGCCTCGCGGCTCATGTCGCTCACGAGATCGAACTCGATGCCGTACTCCTCACGGAAGGCGTTCAGCGAGAACGCCGAGTCGGCGCTGGCGCCGAGCAGGGTCGCCCCGTGCTCCTCGAAGCCGTCGAGATCGTCCTGTAGGGCGACCATCTCGTTCGAACATGGCGGCGTGAACGCTCCCGGGAAAAACGCCAGCACGACCGGTCCGTCGCCGAGGTGATCGTCGAGCTCGAAGGACTCTTCCTCGCCGTTTGCGACCGTCGCGGCGATCGACGGCGCCGTCTCGCCGGTAGTTACCATTGCGCCCGTGGATACGGGCCCCGCTCGAATAAGCGACCAGCAACCGGGGAAACGTTCCGTTATAGACGGATGATATCGTGACCCACGGTACGGCGTTCGGGGAGCGAAGGCGAGCGTTTTTGCGCCCGCCGCTCCAAGACGCTCCCATGGCACAAGCGACCCAGGAATACGGCGAGTGGCCGCTCAAGCGGCTGATGAGCGAGGTCGTCGGTTCGGGACACAAGTCCGCCGACGACATGGATTACGAGCAGGCCGCAGAAGCCTTCCGGCGCATTCTCGACGGCGAGCCCGACCACACTACCCTCGGAGCGTTCTGGCTCGCGAACCGTTGGAAGCGAAACACCGCCGAGGAACTGGCGGCCTTCACCGACGTGATGCGCGAGTCGGTTCGCACTGGCGAACCCGACTGCGACCCCGTCGACTGCGGGGCGAACTACGACGGCAAGCACAGCTCCGCGCTGTTGGGCGTCGCCGCGGGGTGTGTCGCCGCCGGTGCGGGCACGCCCGTCGTGACCCATTCGGGCGATCGAGTTCCCACGCAGAAGGCGACCGCCTACAAGCACGTGCTCGACGAACTCGGGGTTCGGACGGAGATCAGTCCTGAAGAAAGCGCCGAGATGGTCGACGGGACGGGCTTCGGCTTCTACTACCAGCCCGAGTTCAACCCCGGGATCGGGACCCTCTTCGAGCGACGGGACGAGATGGGCGTGCGAACCTTCGTCAACACGATCGAGACGCTCGCGAACCCCGCGAACGCCGACGTCCACCTGGGTAGTTTCTATCACCTGCCCTTTGCAAAGCGGATCGTTGAGACCTTCGAGCGAAGCGACCAGTCACTCTCGAGCGTGCTCATGTTCCAGGGGATGGAGGGCTACGACGACGTCCGGCCGGGACTGACGAAGGTCGCAGAATGGCGCGACGGCGACTTCTCGGATTTCGAGATCGAAACCGAGGAGTACGGCATGGACTTCGAGAGCGAGGACCTCGAGGTCGCAGACGTCGGTGACGATTCGGCGGCCATCACGCGCGAGGTCCTCTCGGGCGATCGAACCGACGGTTTCGCCGACGCGGTCGCGCTCAACGCCGCCCTGCGGATCTACGCCCGCGGGGACGTAGAATCGATCGACGCGGGACTCGAGACGGCCCGCGAGGCGATCGACGACGGGAATGCAGAAGCCGTCCTCGACGACCTGCGGGCGTTCTGATCTACGGCTCGATGACGGCCCGAAACCGGGCGTCGCTCGAGAGCATCGACTCGTAGGCCGCCTCGGCCTCGGTGAGGTCGTAGGTCTCGATCATCGCCTCGATGTCCTGCAGCGCGCTGAACTCGAGAGTGTCCTGGGAGTCCCGGGCGGTTCCCGAGGGCCAGCCTTGGACGCGCCGACGGCCCTGGACGAGCGGCTGAACCGACACTGGGACCTCCTCGCCTGGGACGGCTATCGCGAGCAGTTCGCCCTCGACGTCCAGTCCGCCGACGACCGACGAGATGGCATCGGCACTCGGCGCCGTCGCCAGAACCACGCTCGCGCCACCGAGTTCCGAGAGCGCCTCGGCGGGGTCCTCATTCTCGCTATCGACGAAGTGGTCGGCACCGAGGTCGAGCGCCAGTTCGCGTTTCTCAGTGCCCCGCGAGAGGGCCGCGACCTCGTAGCTCGCCGCGTCGGCGTACTGGATACCGAGATGTCCCAGACCGCCGACGCCTTGGACGGCGACGAGGTCGCCCGGTTCGGCGCTGCTGTTTCGCAGGGAGTTGAACGTCGTCACGCCGGCACACAGAAGCGGTGCGGCGCTCGCCGCCTCGAGGTCCTCGGGCATCGCCGCCAGTGCCTCGTGGGGTGCAACGACGTACTCGGCGTACCCGCCATCGAAGTCGATGCCGGTGACGTCTGCGTTCTCGCAGGCGATGAAGTCGCCGCGGCGACATGGCTCACACGTAAAACAGTGCCCGCCGTGCCAGCCGACGCCGACGCGGTCGCCCGCCTCCCACTCCTCGATGTCCGCCCCGATCTCGTCGACGTATCCGGCGATCTCGTGGCCGGGGGTGCGAGGGTACTCGACGCCGGGCCACTGGCCCTCCTTGACGAAGACGTCGCTGTGACAGACGCCGCAGGCCTCGACCTCGATGCGGACCTCGTCGGCTGCCGGTTCGGGGATCTCGCGTTCGATCACCTCGAACTCCGCGCCGGGCTCCGGGACGCGGACGGCTCTCATCTCGGACATAGTGGGTTCACGGACAGACATGGTGGCGGGTCGAAATAGAGGTCCGCCAACCGGCGGGGTGTGGGGGGTAGCGAAGCGGTTAGGGCCCCGGGTGTTCGATGCCCCGTGATTCGGGCCGAGCCACCGACAGTGTATTCGGCCCCGGATGAGTCCTCAACGGTATGAACGAGCCGGGAACCGGGATGGCCGTGGGGATGGAGATCGAGTACTGGGTGGTCGATTCGGACGGGCGGCTCTGTGCCGGCGAGGAGGTCGTCGCCGCCCACGACCGGATCTGCCACGAGTTCGTCGCGCCGATGGTCGAGTTCGAGACGCCGCCCAGGGAGGACCTCGACGAGGTGCGTCGCGACCTGCGGGAGGTCCTCGAGGTGGGGCTTGCGGCCGCAGACGGGGCGGAGAAACACCTCGTTCCCCTCGGGACGCCGCTGGTCTCAGAGACGATGCCCGCGATCTCCGATCGGGGTCGGCTGCTCGAACGGCTCTACGGCGAGGGACTGGAGTACGCGAAACACTGTGCGGGCACGCACGTCCACTTCGATAAGCGCGCGGTGCCCGACCAGCTCAACCTGTTGACGGCGCTCGACCCCGTCCTCGCACTCGTGGCCTCCTCGCCGTACTACGACGGGCGGCGCCTCGCCCACTCATCGCGGGCGTACGTCTATCGCTACGAGACGGGACGGGAGTTCTCCCGGTATCGCGACCTCTGGGAGTACACCGAGTCGATGAACCAGTGGAACGCCCGGCTCGCCGACGCCTACGACGAACTCCGCGCGCTCGCAGTCGATCGAGGGGTCGACACGGTGACCTTCGAGACGCATATCGAACCCGAAAACAGCGTCCTCACCCCCGTGCGGTTGCGGCTCGGCTCGCCGACCGTCGAGTGGCGCGCACCCGACACCGCCCTCCCGAGCCAGCTACTTTCCCTGCTCGGCGACGTCACCGGGGCGATCTCCTCGCTCGAGGACCGCCCCCTCGAAATCGGCGGTGAACCGGGAATCGACGACGAACGGGTCACGATCCCCGCGTTCGAGGAGCTGCGCGATCTCACCCGCGAGGCGATCGTCGACGGCCGGACCCCCGCCGTCGAGCGCTACCTCGACGTGATGGGAATCGAGTCCGAACGCTACGCTCCCCTCTCCGAGGAGATCGCGAGCGAGGAACAGATCGACCGCAAGCGCGCCCGCGAAATCCGCTTGGAGTACGCGGAACGCCTGCGTGAGGACGTCGCCGCGCTCTAGTCCTCCAAGGGAAGTGCCACGTTCGCGAGCTTCTCGCCGCCCGTGACGGTCGCCTCCTTGGTCAGCGCATAGAGGATTCCGTCGCGGTCGGCGACCGCCTCCTGGAGCACCTCGTAGCTCGTCGGATCGTAGACCGTTCCCATATGGGTTCCGGCCGTGATCTCGGCACCGAGTTCGAGATCGGGGTCGGCACGGAACAGCCCCGAATCGTCTGCGGTGACCCGCCCGAGGTGGTTTCGCGCGAGTCGGCGTTTGCCCGCGGGCTCGGGCTCGCCCGACAGGACGCCCCGATCGTGAAGCACGTTCAGCGTACCCTCGACGCCGGCCTCAACCGCGCTCTCGACGAGCTGTTTGTTATGGGCGAGTTCGGGCGTGATCGAGGGGATTCCCGCTCGTGTGGCCGCGACCCGAAGCTTGCCGTCGAAGCCCCGCCGGTCCCACTCCTCGTTGGCCTCCTCGCCGGCGCGCTCGGCCAGTAGGAGGTCGGAGCCGAACGCCGCCGCGAGCGCGCGGGACTCCTCGTTGCCCTTCATGAAGACGACGTGGGTCAGCATATCGGGGCTTCCAGTGTGCAGGTCGACGATCGCGTCGGCCTCGCGGGCCTCGCTCCAGAGGGTCGCGGCCATGCGCTCGTGGAGGGTGCCGTCCGAATCGCCGGGCCACGACCGGTTCATGTTGGCGTTGACGCTGTCGAGGACCTCTGGCGTGGTGTAGGAGACCCGGTCGAAGGTCAGCGGGTCGGCGACGGGGACGGCGATCACCTCGCCGGCCAGCCCCACGGTGGCGAGGCGGTCGTGGACTCGCCTGAGGACCTCGACACCGTTTACCTCCCGGCCGTGCTGGGCGGCCTGCATGTAGATCGTCGGCCCGCTTCGCTCGCCGCGGTAGCGGTGGATCGTCGTCTCGACCGCGATCCCGGAGGGAAGGCGGGCGAGCGTCGTCCGCTCGGCGCTGTGGGTTGCCATAGTGGCCCTGCGGGCGGCGGCTACATCAACCTCGGTACTCCGAGCAGGATTTTTGTAAATCCACCACGAATAATACGACGAGGTGAGACCGATGACAGGACGGATGCGTCATCGAAACGGTGTCGCAGTACGGCCCGTCGAACGGTTCGACTCGGCGCTCGCGCCCGTCTCGCGATACGACCTCGTGCTGTGGCTCGTTCCGCTCGCGTTCCTCCTCGCGTTCGTCGCGAGCGCCACCCTCGCGATCAGCACCCACACGGCGCTCGTCGGGGCGTCCCTGATCAGCGCGTTGGCCATTGTGGACGCGGTCGCGCTGCACCCGCCGCGTGCGAGCTGACCACGATCATCAGCGTTTTACGCGGCCTCGACGACTGACCAGACATGACTACCGCGACGCTGCACACGACGAAGGGCGACATCGAGATCGAGCTCTACGACGAGCGCGCGCCCCGAACCGTCGAGAACTTCCTCAACCTCGCCGAGCACGACCCGGCCGCGAACGACGAACCGGCCCCCGACACCCCGACGTGGGAGGACCCGGAAAGCGGTGAGGTCCGTGGCGACGGACTGTACAACGGCGTCGAGTTCCACCGCATCATCGACGAGTTCATGATCCAGACCGGCGACCCGACGGGCACCGGACGGGGTGGACCGGGCTACAGCTTCGACGACGAGTTTCACGACGAGCTGCGCCACGATTCGGCGGGCACCCTCTCGATGGCCAACAGCGGCCCCGACACCAACGGCTCGCAGTTCTTCATCACGCTCGCACCCACCCCCCACCTCGACGACCGCCACGCCGTCTTCGGCGAGGTAATCGACGGGATGGACGTCGTCGAGGCGATCGGGAGCGCCGAAACCGACGCCCAGGACAAGCCGACGACGACCATCGAGATCGAATCGGTTACGATCGACGAATAACCCTACGCGTACCGGCGCGCGCCGACGAGCATCCACAGCGAAACCGCAATCGTCAGCCCGACGAACACGGGCGCGAACGCCCCGTTCCAGTACGCCTCGGGGACGAACCCGCTGATCCAGAGGACGACCGCGAGTACGAGCGACAGATCCGAACGTCTCCACGAACCGCCCTCATACTGTCGGTCCCGGAACCGTAACCGGAAAGCCCATCCGGCGCTTTCTACGCATATGAGCGACTCAGACGGCGTCGTCCGCGCGAGCGAGATCGGCGAGACGGACGCCCCGCCGGTAGAGGAGAAACCCTACAAGATCGTCTTCGAGGCCAACAAGTGCTTCGGCGCGGGGAAATGCGCGGAGGCCTCCCGGAACTGGGAACTCGACTTCGAGACGGGGATCGCAAAGCCCCGGTCGTACTTCATCACCGAGGAGGAACTCGATGAAAACGTGCGGGCGGCCGAACTCTGTCCGGCGAAGAAGGACCGCGGCGTGATACACGTCGTCGACCGCCGTACCGACGAGGAGATCGCCCCCGATCCCCACGGCGACGGGACGCTGAGCGTCGACTGGTAGGCGTTAGTTTGGCTTTCGAACCGATTGATCGGTCTCGTGTTGGGTTTTCGACGCCGAAAGCGCCCGGTCGACGAGGCTGCCGTGGGCCCGTCGAAGTCGTTCGGAAAGTGCCTGGTGGGAGACGTCGAGTTCCTCGGCGAGTTCTGACATCGTCGTCTCCCGGGGAACCTCGTAGTAGCCCTCGTCCTTGGCCGTCGAGAGGGTTCGGTACTGCGAGTCGGTGAGCCCGAACTGCGATTCGTCGTCGTTGTCGAGCCGGTAGATCGAATCGACGGTGAGTTCCAGTCCGTTCTCCTCGCAGAACTCGTAGGTTCGCGACAGCGAGTCGTGATCGGGGAACATCACCTGGAGGTGCCACGTATCGCCGCCACAACGGGCCTGCGTGATCGCGCCGTCCTCCTCGAGCAACAGGTGGACGACGAGGTCGACCTCGTCGACCCAGTTCATACGATAGAAGCGCTCGCCGTCGAACTCGGCGAGCGTTGTGAACGCCTCGACGGAGGGGTCCTCGGACAACGCCGCCTCGAACGCTTCGAACTCGCCGGCCTGCACCCAGACGAAGGGGATGGCAGAATCGGCCTCCTGTGCGGCAAAGCGCTCGATCTCGACGTACAGATCCGAGACCCGAGCGAAGGTAGTTCCCAGAGCGAACTGCTCTATGGGTACCTGGAAATCGGTGATCGTCGCCATGGTTTCCGAAGGTCCTTATCCCAAATAGGGGTTTCTACACCGGACGGATGCCGTCCGCAGGTTAGAGGTAGCCGCCGTCCCACTCGTCGGGCTTGTTCAGGTTGCCACAGGTCCCACACTCGATGCGGTCCATGCTGTCGACGGCCTCGACTATCGACTCGCAGTTCCCACAGTAAAACCCGTACTGCTCGTCGTACTCCTCGTCGGCGTAGGCGACGAAGAAGGGCCCGCTCTCGCCGGCCAGTTCCTCGCTTCGGTCGATGTGGACGGTCCCGTCGTCGGTCTCGACGGTCTCTTGAGGTTCGCTATCGGTTTCGTCCTCGTCCTCGGTCTCCGATTCGTTCTCGGCGAAGATATCGACGATGAGGTCCTCGCTTGCGATCTCGATGCGCTCCTGTTCGGCCTTCTCGAAGCCGAAGTACTCGAAGAATCCCTGTCCCTCGGCGTTGTCGGACAGCTCGCGGGCGCGAACGCTCTCGACGCCCGCCTCGTGGAGACGGTCACGGGCGGCCTCGAACAGCCCCGATCCCATCCCCATCCCGCGGAACTCGGTTGCGACGTGTAGCCAGTGGAGGGTCCCCTTCTCCCCGTTGATCTCGGCCTCGACGAACCCACCGACGTGGCCTTCGTCCTTCGCGACGAGCAACACGCTCTCCTCGTTTTCGATCAGGTCGGCCAGCCGGTCGGGGTTGAACTGATCGTTGAGGATCCCCTCGATCGCATCGGGACTGAGTGCATATGAGGCCTCCATTGAGCGCCGTGCGACGTCCTTGACCGTCTCGACGTCCTCCTCCGTGGCGTCCGTGATCTCCATACCACCCCTTCGACACCCGACCGGATAAAAGGGCCACCCGGCGGCAGTCCGTTCCGACTTTCCTTATCCGTCAGGGTACTTCGGCTCGCGCCGTTCGGCGCGTTCGAGCGCGCGCTCGATCACTGTCCGGACGTCGCCATGGAACTCCCCGCCGTGGCCCGCGTACATGTCCTCGACGTCCTCGGGGAGTCGATCGAGGATCCGACGGACGCTCTCGATCAGCTCCTCCCGGGACTGGCCGGTCATGTCGGTGCGCCCGAAGCTACCGTCATCGAACGCGCCGTCGTCGTGAACGACGACGTCGCCGCTGTAGATCGTCGACTCGCTCACGAACGCGAGGTGGTCGTCGGCGTGGCCCGGCGTGTAGATCGCCTCGCAGGTCTCGTCGCCGATCCGCACGGTATCGCCGTCCGCGAGTTCGTGCGTTCGACGGGGGTGGTCGGCGTACGCATAGCAGTCGGGATCGAACGCTTTAAGCACCGCATCGAGCTGCTCGACGTGATCGCCGTGTTGGTGGGTGAGAACGACCCGATCGAGGTCCTCGACGCGTTCTTCGATCGCGTCGACGACCCCCGGTACGGTGCCGGCGTCGATAAGCGTCGTCTCCTCGCCGGTGACCAGAAAGACGTTACAGGTGAACGTTTCGGCGTCGGCGGTCAGGTTGTAAACGGCCATGCCGGTATCTCGGCGGCCGGTCGTATAAGGGTTGTACCGCGTATCGACGGTCGCGGTGTTTCCGCGGTCGGGGATCTTCCAGCGGCGTAGATTTTTAGTGAACGGCTACACTATATGATCCTGTATGGGCTTTGGGAGCTACGATGAATCCGAACAGGAGAACCAGGACTACGACACCGACTTCGAAGACGACGACGGTGTCGACACGAACGAACACACCCACGACGGTGCGATGACGTTCGACAACGGCGCCTCGAACGACGAGCTCATCTCGCAGCTCGAAGAGATCAAAGAGGAGTGAGGTCCGGGAGCCGGGTGCTTGGCATCGCCGAGTCCTACCGCGGCGAGCGCTCGTCCGGCGATCCGAGCACGTTGGCCGGTGCAGTCGTGCGCGCGGATCGGGTCGTCGACGGTTTCGTTTTCGGTTCGCTCACCGTCGGCGGTCTCGATGGATGCGACGCCGTTTGCGAGCTTTGCTTCGAACTCGACCGCCAGGACGTTCAGTACCTCCTGCTCGCGGGAATCGCCCCCGCGTGGTTCAACCTCGTCGATCTACACGAACTCACAGAGCGGGTCGACCGCCCCGTCTGTGCGGTGAGTTTCGAGGAGAGTGCAGGCCTCGAAACGCCCCTCCGAGAGGCCTTTTCGGACGACGCGCTCGAATGCCGGCTCGCGATCTACGAGCGTCAACCGCCGCGTGAGCGTATCGAGGTGAACGACGAAGCATTGTTCTGGCGGGGCGTCGGCCTCGATTCCGGAGAGGCCCGCGAGCTTCTGCGGGCGCTGACGCCCGAGGGCGGGCGGCCCGAGCCGCTGCGGGTCGCACGGCTGGCCGCACGGGCGGCAGACCGGTTCCGAGAGGATTTGTAGGCGGCCGTCGAAACGGCGGCCATGGAGAACATGGACGGACCCCGCGTGACCCACTGCGAGCGCTGTCCCGCGCTCGTCGAATCCCGTTCGCGGATCGTCAACGGGGTCGGCCCGGAGGACACCGATCTGCTGATCGTCGGGGAAGGGCCGGGCGAACAGGAAGACAGCGAGGGAGAGCCCTTTGTCGGCCGGAGCGGGGCCGAACTCGACGAAAAGCTGGGCCAGTTCGGAATCGCCCGCGAGGACGTCCGGATCACCAACTGCGTGCGCTGTCGGCCGCCGGAGAACCGTGATCCGACCAAGGAGGAACTCGGGAACTGTCGGGGCTACCTCGAACACGAGATCGAACTGGTCGATCCCGAGCTCGTCATGACCGTCGGGAAGGTGCCGACCGAACACCTCTTGAAACGCGACGTGGCGGTGACGAAGGAGGCCGGGTCGGTCGAGGACTGCCGGATCGGCGGCGAGTCGAGGACAGTCCTCATCAGCGTTCATCCCGCCGCAATGCTCTACGACCGCTCGCAGGAGGCGACCTTCGAGTCGACGATCGAGGAGGCCGCGGCACTGATCGGGGCGGGCGGGAACGACCAGTCCCGACTGGACTCGTTTTAACACGACGGAAAGTACCTTTAGCGCGAGGGACGTAGGCCGACCCGTGAGCATGAACACGCAGGCGGCCGACGCTCCGGAAACGCTCGCGGAGGTCGTCATCGTCGACTACGGGCTGGGGAACCTCCGCAGCGTCACCCGCGGGCTGGAACGGGCAGGCGCCGCAGTCGAGATCACCGACGATCCCGAGGACTTCGCCGAGGCCGACGGGATCGTCCTGCCGGGCGTCGGGGCGTTCCGCGAGGGCGTCGAGAACGCCGGGCCGTACCGCGAGCCGCTTCTAGAGGCTGCAGAGCGGGGCCAGCCAGTATTTGGAATCTGTCTCGGGATGCAGATGCTGCTGACGAATAGTGAAGAAGCCGCCCACGACGGCGAGGGCGACGTTCGGGGGCTGGACCTGATCCCCGGGACGAACCTCCGGTTCGACCAGGGACAGAAGGTCCCCCACATGGGCTGGAACGAGCTGCACGTCGAACGTGAGCACCCGCTCGTGGAGGGCGTAGATGGAGAACACGCCTACTTCGTCCACTCGTACTACGCCGAGCCCGAGGATCCTACTAGTGTGGTCGCCACCACCGACTACGGAATCGAGTTCCCCGCGGTCGTCGCAAACGAGGCGGGCAACGTCTTCGGGACGCAGTTCCACCCCGAGAAGAGCGGCGAGACGGGCCTACAGATCCTGCGCAACTTCGTCGGGATCTGTGCCGAGGAATAGAACATCACCGTCGGGGAAATCGATTCTGCCCATCCGAATAGATAATCAAATGTATCATATGGTATGAAACGGAGCCTTCCCTACGTCGGTACGTTCATGTTCCTGCTCATCGGCCTCTACTTCCTCGCCTTTCCCGAGGCGCTTACCGATCCGACCACGCTCGTCTCGATGGGCCCGATTACGATCGCGGCGACGCTGCTGATCGTCGGTGCGCTCCGAGATTCAGTTCAGGTAGGGTCGCGAAAGTTCGACTGGAACGTCCTCGTCGGCGTCGCGTTCGTGTTACTCGGGGTTTCCGTCGGCGGATCGATGGTTCAAAGCGCCTTCTACGAATCCGGGGTGATGAGGTGGATTCTCGGGATCTGTGCGATTTTCGGGTGTGGATCGCTCGTCTGGATCGGGCTTCAGACAGCCGTTGACGGCCGCCACGTCGATCTCGATACCGAACCATCGAACGCCCGGGTAGCCGGGGTCGTGCTGTTCGCAGTCGTGTCGTTTCTCGCCGGTGTGGCCATCTGGTCAATCGTCCTCTAAGGCGGCGTGGGAGTCGACTGGCCGGCACTGTTATTATATTTCGACTGAATCAGTAGCCATGCGGAAGTTCCCCACCGGATTCGGCATCGTCCTGCTCACTCTCTTCGCTATCTTTGTGATCTGGGGCGGGTGGCCGTCGGATCCAGCAGCGCTCGTACAGCTCCTCACGTTCGTGCTCGCCGGTGCACTGCTTCTCGTTGGTGGCGTAATCGACGCGTTTTCGATTGACGATCGTACGGTCCGCTGGTACGTCCCGTTCGGCGTCGGGCTCTCGCTCGTCGGGCTTTCGTTCTCACTCGGCCTCCTCGTTTCCCCGTCGGTCGATGGTTCAATTGCACGGACGTTCGTCACGGTACTCGCACTCGTGAACGCCGTCCTGTTCGTCTACATCGGGGCCGATAACGCCCGCGGCAACACCTACGTGAACGCGCTGAAACCGCAATAATCCGGATACTAACTACCCGTCACGCTCGCCGTGGATCTCGACGGGATCGCCGATCACTATTCCCCCGACTTCTACAACATGAGTATTAACCATCAGTCGGAACGGGTGGTCGAACCGGTCCGAATCGGTCCACTCCGGTAGGGTCTCGCGGCGTTTCTCGATGAAACGCTTCCGAAACGCTTCGAGTTCCTCGCCGGTGTCGGGATCGCGCGAGGGGACCACACAGCGCTGACAGGGGTTGACACCCGCGAGGCGGATACTCCCGATGGAGAAGTCGACGACCCGGCCGTGATCCGAGAACAGGCGGTCCTCCCAGAAGGCCGGCACGCCCTCGATCTCGAGGTTCGCACGAAAGCGCCGCCGAACGCTCTCCATACCGAGGTCGAACCACGAGGCGACTTCCTCGACCGTCGCGGTACTGATGACCGTCGGGCCGGGGATCTCGGTGTCGTCGGGCATCCCGGTCTCGTCACGGATCAGCTCGATGGGGTTGTCGAAATGCTCCGAGAGGCGCTCGGCGAGTCCTTCGCGATCGGCCCCGTCCTCCAGTGCGAACTCGTGGGAACCGTCCCCGTCGCTCGCGAGGCGGACCCGATCGGAGCCGTCGTATTCCGTGTGTAGACGGTGAACCGCCGGGGTCCGCTTGCCGTTGACGTACTCTCCCTCGCCGTCGACCATCGCGTAGCGTCTGTCGCCCGCGATAGGTCCCGAAGAAGTGATCTCGGCACGCTCGGGCTCGAAGGCGTCGAGGGATTTGATCGAGAACAGCGAGATCCGCGCGAGCCGTGGGTTCATGTCGGGGACTGAACGCGAGGGGGTTTCGGTGTATCGACTGCCGTGGGGGCGGTCACGGTACGGCGGCCGACGCGAGGGCGGTCGCCAACTCGGCGACCGCATAAGCGGGGCGGGGAAGGGCTGGCGTTCCCGGAAGCGGCGCGTGATCAGGCGCCGCGACTAGGCGGTACCTGGTCGGAAATGAAAAGCGCGACCAATCGCTGTCCCGAGAAACGCAGCTGCGTTTCTCGTGGACCCGAAAATTGCTTTGCAATTTTCGACTGCCAAGCGATTACGAGGGCCTTCAGAGGAAGCTCCGGACCTCGGAGTACCACATGTCGTGTTCGTCGACCCTCCCGGTGGCTTCGGCGATCACCACCCCGAGCGCGTGCCAACAGCGCTCGCTTGGGTCCTCAGAGTCGAGGTTGTACTCGCTGTCCTTGCAGGTACAACCCCCATCCTCGACGACGTACTCCTCGTCGTGGCCGACGACGACGGTGAAATCGCGGTACTGCTTGATCCGTCCCTCGGTGACGGCCTCGATGGCCCGCACCCCCCGGTCGCCGTGAACCTCGATGATCCGCTCGGCTACCGGGCCGGTGATCGCCCCGGTTTCAGCGAGTTCCTCGCGCCACGCACCGACCGGATCGGACACACCGGGGGTTGGAACGGGGGTGGCTAAACCGGTTCGGTTCCGGCCGGGGATCGCATGGCTTTTCCCCCGCTCGCCACCGACGGAGAGCCATGCGCGTACGCGAGGGCGGGGTCGAGATCCACACTGGAGAAGCGTTTTACAACCCGGATCAGGAGTTGAATCGCGACCTGACGATCGCCGCCCTCCGCGCGTACCGTGACCGAGAACCCCGGGCCGAGCGGTATCTCGACGCGATGAGCGCGTCCGGTATCCGGGGAGTGCGGGCCGCCGCGGACGGCTGGGACGCGACGCTGTGTGATTACAAGACCGAGAACGCCGCGCTCTGTCGGGAGAACCTCGAACACAACGACCTCAACGGGACGGTGGAAAACCGCGACGCCAACGCCCTGCTTCACGAGGGGCTGTTCGACGTGGTCGATCTCGACCCCTACGGCACGCCGATCCCCTTCGCGGACGCCGCCTTCGCGAACGCCCGCAACCTCGTCTGTGTGACCGCGACCGACACCGCCCCGCTCTGTGGCGCGCACTTCGAGAGCGGCGTCAGGAAGTACAGCGCCGTCCCCCAGAACACCGATTATCACTCCGAGATGGGGTTGCGAATCCTGCTGTCGGCGCTCGCTCGCACCGCCGCACGTTACGACGTCGGAGTCGTCCCGATCTTCAGTCACGTCACCCGCCACTACGTGCGAACCTACCTCGATCTGGAACACAGCGCGACCGATGGCAACGCGGCGATCGAGCAATTGGGGTATCTCGATCACTGCGAGGACTGTCTCCATCGCGAGGTCACGGAGGGGCTGATCGCCGACCCGTGGGATGGTTGCCCGCTATGTGACTCAAACCGAACACTGACGGCGGGGCCGGTCTGGCTGGGGCCGATCCGAAATCGGGAATTCGTCGAGCGAGTGGGCGAACACATCGACGAGGAGTGGGGCAGTGCGAAGCGCGCTCATCGGCTCGTCGACGCGATCGCCGGCGAACTCGACTACCCGACCCACTACGACCAGCACCGCCTCTGTAAGGAGTGGGGCCGGCCCGCAGAATCGATGGACGAGTTCCTCGGAGCGCTCCGCGAGGCCGGATACGATGCCGCGCGGGCACACTACCACGGAACCGCGTTCAAAACCGACGCGACCGTCGAGGAGATCCGGGACGTGGTGATGACGACGGGGGCGGGGGCTTGCGAATGACATCCCCCGAGTATTTGTATCTGCCCGACCCAATCCCGGTGTGAATCGTCGCATGAGGAGCGCCGTCGGTATCGGCCGTGACGTCGTCGAGGAGGTGCAGGAGAACGAAGCCACGTTCCTTGCGGCGAGCATCGCGTACTACGCCTTCGTCTCGCTCATCCCGCTGTTGCTGTTCTGTTTCGTCGCCGTGAGCGCGATCGGAGGTCAGGAGCTCGCGGATCAGATCCTCAATCAGACGAGCAATTTCCTCGCACCCGCGGGCCAGGAGGCTATCGAGGGGGCGATCACTGGCGAGACGGGGCGGGGCGGGGCGACCCTCGCCGGCACGGGCGTGTTGCTGTGGAGCGCGCTGAAGCTGTTCAGGGGCCTCGATACCGCCTTCTCGATCGTCTACGATTCCGGTGGCGATAAGTCGATCATCGGACAGATCGTCAACGCCCTGATCGTCTTTCTCTCGATCCTGATCGCGGTCCTGGGAATGCTCGCGCTCGGGACAGTCTTCGCGCTCGTCCCCGCGATCCCCTTCATCGGCTACGTCACGCCACTGTTCGCACTCATCGCGCTCTCAGTGGTCTTCCTCCCGATGTACTACTTCATGCCCGACGTCGACGGGTTGACCGTGCGCGACGCGATCCCGGGGACGATCCTTGCGGGCGCGGGGTGGGCGGCGCTGCACTCGGTGTTCGGGCTGTACGCCTCGAACGCCGGCCAGTACGAGGCCTACGGCGTGATCGGCGGGGTCCTCCTCTTGCTTACCTGGCTGTATATCGGCGGCGTTCTGATCATCCTCGGAGCCGTACTCAACTCAGTACTCATGAACCGCGACAACGACACGGACGGCGCAGGCGAAGAGACCAGCGAAACGACCACGCCGATCGCCGACGGAGAGGGCGCGCGCGCAGCGACGGACTCCGCGCGCGGCCCGAGCCCCGACATCGGCGACGAGACCGACGAGGCGACCGACTCGACGCGAATAGCCGACGACGAGGCCGCCACCGGAAACCGCGGGCCCGCACCCGACGTCGTCGGCCTGCAGGACGAGGTGCGTTCGCTCAGAAGCGACCTCGACACCTTCCAGGCCGACATCGAGTCGAAAACCGTCGACAAGGACGACGTCGAATCCGACCTGAAGGGCTACGTCAGAAAGCGCATCAGGCGGGGCCATGCCACCGGATGGGGGCCGTACCTCGTCCTGCTCTACGGGACGATCATGACGCTTGGGGCCTTCTTCTTCCTCTCGGGCGGCTGGGCCATCGCCGCGATGCTCGTTCTCTGGCTCTCGACGCTCGGGCTGTACGTCGTGATGGTCACGATCGGGACCGGGCTGGGCGTACTCGGCTTCCCCGGTCGGGTCAACGACGCGATCCGCAACTGGCGCGGGAACTAAACGAACGAGTTCGTAACGATACGACGGGACGAACAGGGGCAACGCAATTCGGCGTACTCGCTACGGATCGATGTCGACGAGCGGCCCGCGGATAAAAAAACGGCAGCTATCGACTCAGAACTTCTCGAGGTACCGGTCGGTTTCCCAGCTGCTGACGTGGGTCTTGTAGTCGGCGTAGTCGGCACGTTTCGCCTGAAGGAACTTCTCGGTGACGTGCTCGCCGAGCGCCTCGGTGATCACTTCGTCGGCCTCCAGTGCGTCTGCCGCGCGTTCGAGGTTCGGCGGGAGCGTCGTGATGCCGTACTCCTCACGTTTCTCGTCGTCGAACTCGTAGATGTCCTCGCGAACGGGCTCGCCCGGATCGGCGTCGTTCTCGATGCCGTGCAGGCCAGCGCCGATGATCGCCGCCAACGCCAAGTAGGGGTTACACGAGGGGTCGGGGTTGCGGATCTCGAAGCGAGCGCTGGTGCCCGCGGCGTCGGGGACGCGCACGAGCGCCGAGCGGTTCGTATCGGACCACGCGACGTAAACGGGCGCCTCGTAGCCCGGTACCAGCCGTTTGTAGGAGTTCACCGTCGGGTTGGTGACCGCGGCGAACGCCTCGGCGTGGTTCAGGATGCCGCCCATGAACTTGTAGGCGAGTTCCGAGAGGTTGAACTCGTCATCGTCGTCGGCGAAGGCGTTGCCGTCCTCGTCGAACAGGCTGATGTGACTGTGCATCCCCGAGCCGTTGATCTCGGCGATCGGCTTGGGCATGAACGTCGCGTGTAGGTCGTTCTGTGCGGCGACCGCTCGGACCACCGAGCGGAAGGTCGCGATGTTGTCCGCGGCGTCCAGCGCGTCGTCGTACTTGAAGTTGATCTCGTGTTGGCCCTCTGCGACCTCGTGGTGGGAGGCCTCGATCTCGAAGCCCATGTCCTCCAGCGCGAAGATGATGTCCCGGCGCACGTCGCTCGCCAAGTCCTTGGGCGCGAGATCGAAGTAGCCGCCCTTGTCGTGGGGGATCGTCGTCGCGTTACCGTTCTCGTCGGTCTCGAAGAGGAAGAACTCGGGTTCGGGGCCGATCGAGGCCGTATAGCCCATTTCGTCGGCCTTCTCCAGAACGCTCTTTAAGACCTGTCGCGGGCCACCCGCAAAGGGCGTGCCGTCGGTGTGTGCGACGTCACAGATCAGGCGCGCACTCGCGACATCGCCGTCCGAGCGCCACGGGAGGACCTCGAACGTGGTCGGGTCGGGTTCGAGGCGCATGTCCGATTCCTGAATGCGAACGAACCCCTCGATCGAGGAGCCGTCGAACCAGATCCCCTCGTCGAAGGCCTTCTCGGCCTGACTCGCGGGGATCGCGACGTTCTTGACTGTGCCGGTGATGTCGGTGAACTGTAAGCGCAGGAACTTCACGTTCTCGTCTTCGATGCGCTTCAGTACCGATTGTTCTTCAGATGTAAGGTTTCCGTTTGCCATCGTTCTCGACAGTCTCTCTGAACACAGTTGCCACCAAAATACTATCGCTCTACGCAAGTATTCCGTTCCCGAAATAGAACTGGATATTCGTAAACTTCTAATGGATGCAGTGGGTCAGTGGAACCGATGACGTACGAAAATCTCGATTCGAAGTTGGTGAACGCGCTGCTGCACGACGGTCGTGCGAGCCTTCGCAGCCTCGCTGAGGATCTCGACGTCTCGGTGACGACCATCTCGAACCACCTCTCGGCCCTCGAAGAGGAGGGCGCGATCACCGGCTACACCCCGAAGATCGACTACGGGAGACTCGGATACGACGTGACCGCGATCCTCCAACTCAAGGTCGAAGGGAACGCCCTACCGGACGTGACCGAACGCCTCGAGAACTCCGAACGGATGATCAGCGTCTACGAGGTCACCGGCGACCACGACATCATCGCGATCGCGAAGTTCGAGGACACGGATGCCATGAACGAGGGGATCAAATCGCTCTTGGTGGACCCCGACATCCGCGAATCGAACACCAGCGTCGTGCTGAACGCCCCCATCGAGAACCGCCAGTTCCCCCTCGAACTCGAGGAATAAGGACGGTTTCTGCGAGAACGCCCATTTCGAAACCGGCCCCTACCTACATGGCCGTCCGGTTCGTTCGCCAGAATCATGAAAGGACTGGCGTTTCAAGCGGGGATCACCGCACTACTACTTGCGACCGTGGGGCTGCTTGCGCTCCTCGCACTGTTCCCGACGCTACCACTATCGACGTGTACCGAAGTTGCGTACACGATTTGGGATGCGCCCGGTCAACCGACGTTCTACGGTTTCGACGGGTCGTATCTCGTCTACACGCCGGACGGCGGGACGAACGAATGTACGACCGCCGCCGCCGTTCCGGGCGTGCCAGTTGTGCTGCTCGTACTCGGCGGACTGCTGGTCGCCGGCTCGGTGCTTCGGAAATAGGAGTCGACGGCCGGAACAGGTATGACGAACGATGGGAGTTTCTGGCTATACTCGGGCTCTTGCTTGAGGGGTGATCGCGTTCGCCTTCGTCGCCAGCGCGGTCCACGTCGGCGTGCTCCGGGCACTCGACGTCTGTTTTCGACGAGAACGAGGACCGCTCTTTTCGAACGAGGATACGCGCCGCTGATCGGTCGGAAACGGAAAGAAATCGGTTCGACAGTGGTTGGTTAGTGATGAAGGCGTGTGGGCCTACTCCATATCGGCGGGCGAAGCAGAGCTTCGCTGCCTCCGTGAGACGAATTCCCTTCGTCTCACATAGCGCCGCCCATGCCGCCCATTCCGCCCATTCCGCCCATTCCGCCGCCCATGCCGCCGCCGCCCGGGGGCATTTCGTCGTCGCCGCCGTCGTCGGCGTCGATCTGGCCGCCAGAGAGGTCGCCCGCGGCGATCACGTCGTCGATCCGGAGGATCATGACCGCGGCCTCGGTGGCGCTTTCGATGGCCTGCGTCTTCACGCGCAGCGGCTCGACGACGCCCTCCGCTTCCATGTCGATGACGTCGCCGGTGTAGGCGTCCAGCCCGGCGTTCTGTGCGCCGCCGTCGTGCTGGCTACGCAGTTCGACCAGCGAGTCGATCGAATCGAGACCCGCGTTCTCCGCGAGCGTGCGCGGGTTGACCTCGAGTGCGTCCGCGAAGGCCTCGACTGCGAGCTGTTCGCGCCCGCCGACCGAGTCGGCGAAGTCACGCAGCGCGAGCGCGAGTTCGATCTCGGGCGCGCCGCCGCCGGGCAGGACCTGTCCGTCCTCGAGCGTGACGCGAACGACGCCAAGGGAGTCCTCGATGGCGCGCTCGACCTCGTCGACGACGTGCTCGGTGCCGCCACGCAGGATCATGGTGACGCTCTTCGCCTCCTCGACGTCCTCGACGAAGATGCGCTGGTCGCCGCCGATGTCCTTCTGGGCGACGCTACCCGCAAAGCCGAGATCGTCCTCGTCGAGGTCGTCGACGCTGGAGACGACGTGGCCACCCGTCGAGCGCGCGAGCCGCGAGAGGTCCGAGTCCTTCGCTCGGCGCACGGCGATGATGCCCTCCTGTGCGAGGAAGTGCTGGGCCATGTCGTCGATGCCGCTGCCGACGAAGACGACGTCCGCGCCGACGTCCTTGATCTGCTGGACCATCTCCTCGAGCTGGGATTCCTCCTGGTCGAGGAACTGCTGGAGCTGGTCGGGGTCGGTGACGTTGACCTCGGCGTCGACCTCGGTCTCCTTGACCTCGAGTGCGCCGTCGATCAGCGCGACGTTCGCGTCCTCGGCGAAGTAGGGCATGTTGTCGTGGACGCGCTCCTTGTCCACGATGACGCCCTCGATGAGTTCGGATTCGCTGGTCGCGCCGCCGACGACCTTCTCGACTTTGACGTTCTCAGTGTCGATACCGTCCTCGTCGGCGACGGACTGAACGGCGTCGACGACGAGTTCCGCGAGCACGTCGCGGGCGTTTTCGGCACCTTTGCCCGTCATCGCGGTCGCGGCGATCTGGGTGAGGACCTCGGTGTCGTTCTCGTCGACATCGATCGCGATCTCCTCGAGGACCTCTTTGGCCTTCTCCGCGGCCTGTCGATACCCCTGTGCGAGCGTGGTCGCGTGGATGTCCTGATCGAGCAGTTCCTCGGCCTGCTTCAGGAGCTCGCCCGCGACGACGACCGCGGAGGTGGTGCCGTCCGCGACCTCCTCCTCCTGGGTCTGGGCGACCTCGACGATCATGTTCGCGGCGGGGTGCTCGATGTCCATCTCCTTGAGGATGGTGACGCCGTCGTTCGTGACGACGACCCCACCCGAGGAGTCGACGAGCATCTTGTCCATTCCTTTCGGACCGAGCGTGGTCCGTACGGACTCGGCAACGGCCTTGCCGGCCGAGATGTTCATCGACTGTGCGTCCCGTCCGGACGTGCGCTGACTGTCGTCCGACATCACGATGAGGGGCTGGTTACCCATCTGCTGAGCCATGGTCAGGAGAACGATTGTTTGTGCTTCTATATAAACCCACTGGAAACAGCCAGCGTATCCGTGGGAACTGCTGTCCTCTCACGTTGTGACAGGTTACCGCACAGGTGTTTATATACTACGCTGACTCTCCGCCGGAAAAGCGGTGGTAGCTGAGGTCCTCGCGCTTCTGTTCGTTGTGTTTGCGTTCGAGAAAGGAGTACGCCGCCCCGTGAGGGGCACCTTCCAGCAGCATCTCCGCCGCTTCGCGGACCATCGAGACCTGCTCGGGCCGCCCGATGACGCCCATGGTCGAGCCGTAGATGACGACGTTCGCTCCCGAGAGTTCCTCCATGATCTGTCGGGTGCGCCCGCCCTCGCCGATGAGTCGTCCCTTCTTGCGCTGGAGGTCCTTCTTGTTGCGGGCAGCGGCGTCGATGTCGATGAGATCGAACAGCATCACGTCGTCCTCGAGCAGTTCGAGGGCGGCTTCGGGCGAGAACCCGCGGCCGATCGCACGAACGACCTCCGGTCCCTTGAGTCCGGTTACGGGGTCGCCGACGGTTTCGACCTGCACTGCACCGTTCTCCGAGTCGACGTCGAGACGGACCTCCGCCCGGTCTTCGATCTCCCGGAGCGTCTCGCCGCCGGCACCGATCAGCACGCCGACGCGGTCCTGTGGAATCTTCACGTGGTTCATGGCAGTGCTACTGGCTCGATTACGTTAAGCGTTCGGCCATCGTACGACGCTGTGATACCGCCGTTTCACCGGCTAACGGGCCGCACACTTATTCGGTGGATACGCGTATAGGAACACGAGATGGCATCTGACTCCGCTGGTAACGACCGAGTACGGGGAAACGAACTGCGGGCGACCGTCGAGGACGGCGGCGTCGCGCTAGGGGTGCTCGACGACCTCTACAGTCCGGAGATGGTCGAGATCTACGGCGATCTGGGCTTTGACTTCGTCTGGCACGACCTCGAACACGCCGGCCCGTCGCCCCGCGACGCCGACGCGCTGGCGGGGCTGCTCCGGGCGGCCGACCTCGCGGGTACTGAACTCCTCGTCCGGGTCCCCTCGCCGGACCCGGCGACGATCCGCAAGGCGCTCGATACCGGGGTCAGAAACCTGTTCGTCTCGCACGTCGAGTCCGCAGAGGACGTCCGCCGGGCGGTCGAGGCCGCCCGCTTCGAGTACGACGGCGCGCCCGGAAAGCGGGGCTTCGCGAACCCGCGGGCGAGCCGCTGGGGCCGGGCGGAGGACTACGCCGCGAGCGAGGACCGCGAGACGATGATCGGTGTGACGATCGAGGAGCCGGCGGCCGTCGAGGGGATCGAGGAAATCCTCGCGGTACCTGAACTGGGGTTCGTCTTCCTCGGGCCGCTCGATCTGGCGGTGGCGATGGGCCACCCGGGCGAACCCGACCACCCCGAGGTACAGGAGGCCGTCGAGACGGTCGTGTCGGCCGCCCGCGAGGCGGACGTGGCGATCGGCGGGCTCGGCTTCGGTGAGGACGACGTCGCGGAGAAGATCGACGACGGCTATCAGATCCTGCATACGGGCTCGACGACCGCTGCCGCGGCGGGCGCGCTCGAGTCCTGGCCCGAGGAGTTCGGCGACCGCTGACTACGACTCGCCGGTAACGAACACGTAGAGGTCGTCGGCATCGGTTTCGAGGCCCTGGCGCGCGAAGAAGTTCGCGACGTTCTCACAATCGCGCCGGAGGAACGCCTCGGAGTTGGGGTGATGCACCGTCACCGCCTGGCCCATGTCCAGAAAGACCAGTTGGCCGTCGTGGAAGACGATGTTGTACTCCGAGAGGTCGCCGTGGACGAGCCCGGCCTCGTCGAGCCGGCGCATGTACTCGCGGACGACGTTGTAGGCGGTCTCGGGGTTCTCGATCTCGACCTCGTTCAGCCGTTTCGCGCGCTCGCCGTCGGTCGCGATGTACTCCATGACCAGTACGTTTCGCTCGACGGCGATCGGTTTCGGAACCCGCACGCCCGCCTTCCGTGCGCGCTCCAAATTCGCGTACTCCTTTCGGGTCCAGGCGAGCACGACCCGTTTCTTGTCGCCGCCCAGCTCCTCGAAGCGCGGGTCGCCGATGAGGTACTCGCGCATGTCCTTGAAGTCGCTGGCGTTGATCCGATAGACCTTCACCGCGACCTGCTCCTCGGCGCCCATCGCCTCGTAGACGTTCGCCTCCTTCCCGGTGGAAATCGGCCCGCCGAACGCCTGGAGGTGGCCGTGATGGACCAGCTGGTAGAGCGCCAGCAGCGTCGCCTCGTCGAAGACCGACGCCTCGACCTTGAACTGGTCGGCGTCCTTGATGCGTTCGCGAAACTGGTTGAACTCCCGGTCGCGCTTCCGGGCGATACGGTCCTCCTCGGTGTCCGAGACGTCGATCTCCTCCCACTCGTCGCCGACCCCGTCTGCACCCTCCGGGTCGAGCAGCCCGAACTCGCCCTCGATGTCGCTCATACACCCCCTACAGCTGCCAGCGATAAAAGTCCGAGTCCGCCGCCGCTACACCGCGAGATGCGAGGCGACCGCCTCGCGCTCGACCGTCGAGAGCTCCTCGACGACCCGTCCCTTCTCCATGACGTAACAGCGCTCGGCGAGCGCGTCGATCACCGAGAGGTTCTGTTCGACGAACAGTACGGTGGTTCCGAGGTCGTCGCTGATGCGCCCGATCGTCCCGCTCATCTCGGAGACGATCGAGGGCTGGACCCCTTCCGAGGGTTCGTCGAGCAACAGGAGGTCGGGACCACCCACGAGCGCCCGGCCGACCGCGAGCATCTGCTGTTGGCCGCCGCTCATCGTTCCGGCCGTCTGCTCGCGCCGTTCGTCGAGGATCGGAAAGTAGTCGTAGACCGCGTCGTAACGCGGCTCGCTTCCCCCGTTGATCGACTCGCCCATCCGGAGGTTCTCCGCGACGGTCAGGGAGGGAAACACGTCCCGTCCCTGCGGGATGTAGCCCATGCCCCCGCGGGCGCGGGCGTCGGCCGGCTCGTCCGTCACGTCCCGGCCGTCGAATCGAATCGTCCCCGAGTCGGGTTCGAGAAGGCCGATGGCGCTCTTCATCAGCGTCGTCTTGCCCGCGCCGTTCTTCCCGATCACGCCTACGA
Organism: Halalkalicoccus subterraneus; assembly: GCF_003697815.1. Taxonomy (NCBI): domain Archaea; kingdom Methanobacteriati; phylum Methanobacteriota; class Halobacteria; order Halobacteriales; family Halalkalicoccaceae; genus Halalkalicoccus; species Halalkalicoccus subterraneus. Next base: position 25,255 of record NZ_RDQG01000005.1, read on the forward strand.
CCTCGCCGTCCCCGACTTCCAGGTCGACCCCGCGAAGGACGGGCGTCGAGTCGTAGGAGGCGTGGAGGTCCTCGATCGCGAGCATCAGACCTCCTCCCCCAGGTAGACGTCCCGAACCGCCTGATCGTCGGCGACGTCCTCCATCTCCCCTTCGGTGAGGATCGAGCCCTGATGGAGCACGGTCACCCGCTCGGCGAGCGCGCGGACGAACGCCATGTCGTGTTCGATGACGAGCAACGCAACGCCCGCCGACTCGTTGAGGTCGATCAGCAACTCGGCGATCCGCTGGGTCTCCTCGACCGAGAGGCCCGCGACGGGTTCGTCGAGCAACAGGAGGGCCGGATCGAGCGCACTCGCCATCGCAATCTCCAGTCGTTGTTTCTGTCCGTGCGAGAGCGCGGTAGCCTCGGCGTGCTCCTCGTCGGTGAGGTCGAATCGTGCCAGCGACTCCGCGATCGCGTCCTCGAGCTTCTCGCCCGAAACGCGGCGTTGGAGCGCCAACCGGAGGTTCTCCCGGGTGCTGAACTCCCCGTAGACGCTCGGCACCTGGAACTTCACGCTGAGACCGCGGTCGATGCGCTCGTGGGGCGAGAGACCGTCGATCGTCTCGCCGGCGAAGCGGATCGAGCCCGCGCTGGGGTCGAGCTGGCCGGTGATCAGCGAGAGTAGCGTCGACTTGCCCGCGCCGTTGGGCCCGATCAGGCAGCGGCGTTCGCCCGGCGAGACGGTAAGGGAAACGTCGTCGGTCGCGGTCAGCCCGCCGAACTCCTTTCGGAGCCCGTCGGTCGATAGGAGGGGGTCGGCGGCCATCAGTCGGCCACCTCCTCGTGACCGCGGGCGGCCGGACTGCTTTGCTTCTCGCTCAGCCAGTCGGCCACGGCGGGCGCGACGCCCGCGGGCAACCAGAGGATCGTCACCAGCAACAGCCCGCCGACGACGACCAGCGCGTACTCGCTGCCGGTGATCGAGAGCTGCTGGGAGAACCACTCGATGGCGTAGGTCGCGCCGATCGCGCCCAACAGGGAATCCCGGCCGCCGACGCTGACCCACACCACCGGGAGGGCGGCGAAGGTGATCCCGAAGACGGCGGGGTTCATGTAGTTGCCCCAGGAGGCGTACAACACCCCCGAAAGGCCCGCGAGCGCGCCGCCGAGCGTGAACACGAACAGCTTGATCCGTTTGGTGTCGTAGCCGAGCAGTTCGGTTCGCTCCTCGTCCTCGCGGACCGCGACCATCGCCCGGCCGAAGTCGCTGTTGACCAGCGCGCGCAGCCCGAGGTACGTCCCGAGGAGCGCGAGGAGGACGACGTAATAGAAGGCCGTATCGATCAGCTCGAACCCGCCGATCGCGAGGTTGGGGATGTTCGTCATCCCGTCGAACCCGCCCAGTGCGGCCTCGCCGATCGCCCACTCGCTGCCGGCGGTCTGGCCCATGAACGTGTGGACCACCAGCGCGACCACGAGCGTCATGATCGTGACGTAGACGTCGCGGACCCCGCCGTAGAACATGAAGTAGCCGAGCACGAACGCGAAGAGGGTGGCGACCCCGACGCCCGCGAGCAGGCCCAGCGCCGCGCCGATCCCGTCGGCGAGGTTGATCCCGACGATCCCGAAGACGTAGCCGCCGACGCCGAAGAAGGCGACCTGCCCGAAGCTGAGGATCCCGCAGTAGCCCCAGATCACACAGAGACTCAGCCCGAGGATCGCATAGAGGAGAAACAGCGCGGCGTTTGCGACCGCGTACGTCGAGGCCACCAGCGGGTAGCACAGCAGTACGAACACCGCGAGCCCGAACGCCATCCAGAACCTGTCGGAGGTCCCCCGGGTGTTGGGGCCGTCGAAGAGCGCCCGGAGCGAAGCGAGGTTCATTGTTCGCCCTCCGCGCGCTTTTCACGCCACGAGTCGAGCAGGCCGGTGATCCCCTCCGGGAGCAGGCGGATCGCGAGGATCGCCGCGAGCAACATCGCGACCTGCCCGATGAACGTGCCTGCGAGGTTGGTGAAAGTGGCGTTCACGACTCCGAGGAAGCCACCCGCAAGCGAGGTGCCCACGAGTACTGAGGAACCGCCGACGACAACCGTCACGAAGGCCTCGACGAGAAAGGACGCACCGAGTTCGGGCGTCATCGTGATCGTCGGGGCGTAGAGCGCCCCCGTCAGCCCGGCAAGCGCCGAGCCCAACCCGAAGGTCCCGAGGTAGATCCGGTCGGTGTCGACACCCATGCTGCGGGCGGTCGGTTCGTCCTCCATCGTCGCGCGGGCCTGCGTGCCGAACTCGGTGTACATGAACAGCCAGTAGAGCCCACCGAGGACCGCAACGGCGATGCCCGCGAGGGCGACCCGGTAGGCCGAGTACGAGAAGGGCCCGTAGGAGATGCTTCCCAGCGGCGTCCCGACTTGGGACAGCGTGTTGCCGAAGACGATCCGTGCGAGCTGGATCGAGAGGAGGCTCAGCCCCCACGTGGCGACCATCGAATCCAGCGGCCGGTGATAGAGCCGTCTGATCACAGTGCGCTCAAGAACGAGCCCGAAGACGGTCGTCACGAGGACGCCGACCCCCATTGCCGCGACGAGCGGGAGGCCCGCCCCGTACGAGAGGGTAGTCCCGTAGGCCCCGACGAGGATGAACTCGCCGTGAGCGAGGTTGATGATGCCCATCATGCCGAAAATGACTGCTAACCCGACGGTCGCGAGCACGATGAAGGCGAAACTATCCAGGAACTGGAACAACAGGTTGAGCGTGTCGTATGTCATAGGTCGTAGACCTCCGCGGGGAGGTACTGGGTCGTCTCGGGATCGGTCGGAAGCGAACAGCCGACCTCCCGAAGGAAGCCCGCGCCGATGTACTGCTCGTTGCCGAAGGCCAGATCGTGGTTCGCGTCGGCGTGTCCGATCCGCATGTGGTGGTTCATGTGGTGGGTGTCGCCGTCGAGTTCGATCGTTCCCTCCGGGGCGTCGATCTCCATTCCCTTCTCCAGCTCCTCGATCACCGCCTCCTGGTCCGTCGTCCCGGCGCGTTCTGCGGCCTCGGCGTACATGTGGATCGAGAAGTAGTTGTTCTGGGCCTCCTGGTTGAGGTAGGGCGCGTCGGGCCAGCGGTCGTAAAAGCGCTCGACGAACGTGTCGCTTGCCTCGGTGCCGATCTCCTGCATGTAGTTGACCCCGACGTACATGTCCGCGAGTGCGGGCGGGTTCAACCGGCGGTGCTCGTAGCCCTGGGCCATCGTCGTCGAACTGCCGATCGGTATGTCGAGTCCCGCCGAAGCACGTTGATTATAGAAGGAGGTGTGGTTCTGGCCGACCAGCATCGACATCACGAAGTCCGGGTCGGCCTCCTGGATCCGGTTGATCGTCGAGCCGAACTGCGAGACGTCGAGCGGGATGAACTCCTCGCCGATCACCTCGGCGTCGTTCTCCTCGGCGAGGATCCGCACCCAGTCGCCGGAGATCTGCCCGAAGTTGTAGTCCGCAGCGATGGTATAAATACGGGGACCGTACTCCTCGATCAGATAGGGAACCACCGCACCGAGTTGCTGGCGGGCGGTCGCGCCCACCGGGAAGATCGTGTTGTCGCAGACGCCACCCTCGTACTGGGTGGTGTAGAAGTACAGCTGCTCGTACTGGTTGATCAGCGGGCGGATCGTCTCGCGGGCGGCGCTCGAGTATCCCGCCCACAGCGCGTCGACCTCCTCGCGCTGGATCAGCCGCCGGGTCAGCTCCTGATAGCGCTGGTTGTCGGACTGAGGATCGGGGTCGAACAGCTCGATCTCCTTACCCAGAATACCGCCCGAATCGTTGAGCTCCTCGACGGCGAGCACGCTGGTCTGCCACTTCGAGGTGCCGTTGAGCGCGAAATCGCCCGATCGATCCTCCAGCACGCCGATCCTGACGACGTCGTCGCCCCCGGCGGCGCTACCCGTACAGCCGGCCGTCGCGGCCAGCCCCGCGGCCCCCGCCGCGAGGAACGCGCGCCGTGTGGATGAACGGCCGTTTTTGGTGAGATTATCCGTCTCCATTTCCCCTAATAGACACTATCGATGGTTGTTCGTCCATTCGTCGATGACGTCAGGTCGGTTCCGATACGGCTATAAAAACGTTCCCTGGGGACTCCCCCGAACTCATTAACCCGGTTATGACTGTATAATGACCCCCGTTTGTTCGGAATCCAACCAGACGAACGTCGGGAAACAGTCCAATGAAAGGCCTCGAACAGCGTGTTCGACCACCAGCTATACCGATCGACTTCCTCGATGGGCAGACGTCCATAACGGACCCAATGATTCCAAAGATGATTTGTAAACGTAGTCTTCTGGCTCATTTCGTATGGGGATCATCGAGTAACCAACGGAGGAGTGGACAAATATTTCATCGACGGCAACCCCTATACGATCGCTCCCGAAAGGGGGTCGCATGACCGCACGACAGCGGAGGGACGAAACGTGAATCCGGGCGAACTGCTCCCGGCCGACGGATCAGTTCGAATCAACGGGGACCGCGAGACGGCGACCGTCGCCGTCGAGAACACCGGTGACAGGCCCGTTCAGGTCGGCTCGCATTTCCACTTCTTCGAGGTCAACCCCGGGCTCGCGTTCGACCGTGAGATCGCGTATGGAATGCGATTGGACGTACCCGCGGGCACCGCTATCAGGTTCGAACCCGGTGATCGCCAGGAGGTCGATCTGGTGACCATCGGCGGCGATCGGGTGGTCTACGGCATGCACGGTCTCGTCGACGGCGACCTCGACGACGAACGGGAGGACGCGCTCGAACGCGCCCGCAAGGGTGACTTCGGGGGGATCGAGTGATGAGCGAGATAGACCGCGATCGGTACACACGGCTGTACGGGCCGAGCGAGGGCGACCGGCTCCGCCTCGCCGATACGGAGTTGATCGCCGAGGTCGAGCGGGATCACACCACGAAGGGCGACGAGAGCGTCTTCGGCGGCGGGAAAACTCTGCGTGACGGCATGGGGATGACATCCGGACTCACCAGCGCCGAGGGTGCGCTCGATTGGGTGCTGACCAACGTGACGGTGATCGACCCCGTCCTCGGAATCGAGAAGGGAGATCTCGGGATCAAGGACGGCCGGATCGCCGGCTTCGGATCGGCGGGCAACCCCGAGACGATGGACGGCGTCGACGAGGAGCTGATCGTCGGGCCGAGCACCGACGCGATCCCGGGCGAGGGGCTGATCGCTACCCCTGGAGCCCTCGACATCCACGTCCACTTCAACACGCCCCAGCTCGCGGATCACGCCATCGCGAGCGGAATCACGACCATGATGGGCGGCGGTTTCGGTGGCGGGGCGACCACCGCCACGCCCGGCCCCCGGAACATCGAGATGCTGCTGCGGGCGGCCGACGAGTGGCCCGTCAACGTCGGCGTCTACGGCAAGGGCAACGCGAGTCGGCCCGCCCCCTCCGTCGAGCAGGTCGAGGCCGGTGCCTGCGGGCTGAAGGTCCACGAGGACTGGGGGGCGACCCCCGCCGCCATCGACACCTGCCTGTCGGTCGCCGAGGACATGGACGTCCAGGTCTGTCTGCATACGGACACCCTCAACGAGGCGGGCTTCGTCGAGGAGACGTTCGACGCCATCGACGGGCGGACCATCCACACCTTCCACATCGAGGGTGCAGGCGGGGGCCACGCGCCGGACGTCCTCGAACTCGTCGCCCATCCCAACATGCTTCCCTCCTCGACGAACCCCTCGATGCCGTTTACCGAGAACACGTTCGACGAGCACCTCGACATGGTGATGGTCTGCCATCACCTCAACCCCGATGTGCCGGAGGACGTCGCCTTCGCCGAGTCCCGCATCCGCGCGGAGACGCTCGGTGCCGAGGACGTCCTGCATGACACCGGCGCGATCAGCATGATGGCGACCGACTCGATGGCGATGGGGCGCCAGGCCGAACTGATCAACCGAACCTGGCAGACCGCCGATAAGATGAAACGCCAGCGCGGCCCGTTGCCGGGCGACGAGGGAACCGATAACGACAACAGTCGCATTCTGCGATACATCGCCAAATACACGATCAACGCCGCGATCACCGCGGGGATCAGCGATCACGTGGGATCGCTCGAACCCGGCAAGCTCGCGGACGTCGTCCTCTGGGAGCCCGCGTTCTTCGGGATCAAGCCCGAGTGGGTGCTCAAAGGTGGGTATCCCGCCTCGGCGAACATGGGCGAGGCGAACGGCTCGCTGATGACCTGCGAGCCGAAGCGCCAGCGCCCGTGGTTCGGCGCGGAGGGAACGGCCCGCCATGCCACCAGCATGACGTTCGTCAGCGGTGCGGCCGCCGAGGCCGGCGTCGGCGACGAGTACGACCTCCAGTCGGAGGTCGTTCCGGTAGAGGACACCCGCCCGCTCTCGAAGGAGGACATGGTCCGGAACACGTACTGCCCGGAGGACCTCGAGGTCGATTCGGAGACCTTCGAGGTGTTCATCGACGGCGAGCCGGTGACCTCCGAGCCCGCCGAGGAACTACCCCTGACCCAGCGATACCTGCTCTGAAATCGCTACTCACTCACGCCACCAATGAACCTAACACCCAAAGAGGAAGAACGCCTCACGCTGTTCAACGTCGCACAGATGGCCCGCCGCCGCAAGGAACGCGGCGTGTCGCTCAACCACCCCGAGTCCGTCGCCTACATCGCGGACTGGGTCTGCGAGGGCGCCCGCGAGGGCCAAAGCGTCGCCGAACTACGCTCGGAGGCGACCCAGCTGCTGACCCGCGCGGACGTGATGGAGGGGATCCCGGAGATGGTCGACATGGTGCAGGTCGAGCCCGTCTTTCCCGACGGGACGAAGCTCGTGACCGTCCACGATCCCATTCGACTGGACGGCGACGAAGGGGGAGAGGCCGAATGAGCAGCCCGCCCACCCACCGGGATGTCCCCACCGTGGGGATCGGCGGCCCCGTCGGCTCCGGAAAGACGGCGCTGATCAAACGGCTCGTCCCGAAGCTCAAGGACTCGGGACTGGAGATCGGCGTCATCGCAAACGACATCCTCACCCAAGAGGACGCAAAGCAGTTCAAGCGCTCCTTTGCGGGCGAGATCCCCGATGACCTCGTCGTCGGCGTCGAGACCGGCGCCTGTCCGCATACTGGAATCAGAGAGGACCCCTCGATGAACCTCGCGGCGATCGATTCGTTCCTCGAGGAGTATCCCGACCTCGATCTCGTGTTGCTGGAGAGCGGCGGGGACAACCTCGCGGCGACGTTCAACCCCGAGCTCGCGGACTACTACGCCTTCGTCATCTCGACGGCTGAGGGCGACGACATCCCCCGAAAACGCGGTCCGGGCGTCGTCGAGGCCGATCTGCTGGTGATCAACAAGACCGATCTCGCCGAACACGTCGGCGCGGATCTGGACGTGATGCGGACCGACGCCGCCGACGTTCGCGAAGGGCCCTCCATCTTCACGAACTGCAAGACGGGCGACGGGATCGACGACGTGGTCGCGGACATCTCCGATCGGGTGCTGTTTTGATGGCCGGGTCGGTGCCCGCCGCCTTCGAGGGCTACGCCGCCGAGGAGCTCCCGACGCCCGCGGGTTCGCCCGGCAAGGACGGCGTTCTGGAACTCACGCTCGCACCCGACGCCGAGGGAACGACCCGCGCGACCCACGAATACGTCGAAGTCCCGTTTCACCTCACCCGCGGGCTGTATCACGACCCCGAGCCGGGGCTGCTCACCCGGTGTGTGCAGACGCCGACCGGTGGGGTCGCCCAGGGCGATCGCCACCGCACCCGGGTGGAGGCGAAGCCGGACGCGAAAGCCCGTATCACCGCCCAGAGCGCGACGAAGGTCCAGTCGATGGAGCGCAACTACGCGGACCTCTCGGTCGACCTCGAGATCGAGGAGGAGGCGTACCTCGAGTACCTGCCCGAGCCGCTGATCCTCCACGAGGGGACTCGCTGTCTGCAGACCGCCGACGTGACGCTGCACGAGGGGGGGACCCTGTTATTCTCGGACGTCGTGGTTCCCGGACGGTTGGCCCGCGGCGAGCGGTTCGCCTACGACCGCTATCGTTCCCAGTTGTGCGTCGACGCCCCCGACGGGACGCCCCTGTTACAGGACTCGATCGATCTCGCACCCGACGAGCGCTCGCCCCAGTCGCCGGGCGTCCTCGGCGAGTTCGCGGTCGTGGGGACGCTCTATGCACTAGGAGTCGAGGAGCCCGAATCGCTCACCGACGCGATCCACGACGGTTTCGACGGCGAGGCACACGCCGGCGTGACATGCGCTCCCGACGACCGGGGCGTGATCGTCCGCGCCGTGGGCGACCAACGCGCACCAGTGACAGAGGCGCTCCGCGGGGCGTGGGCCTCCGTCCGCGGGGCGTGTCTGGGATCGCCGGTCCCGGAGGTCCGGCCGTGATCGTCGCCCGCGAGGTGCTCGGCAGCGTCGAAGAACTGGTCGAGACGCGTGCGATTCACGAGAAACAGGGGACCTTCGAGACGGTCTCGGTAAGCGAACGCGAGCGAAACCGCTCGCGGTTCAAGACCGAGCTCGGGGATGGCACCGAACTCGGGGTGGTCCTCGGGGATCGGGAGCTCTCGCCGGGCGACGTGCTCGTCGAGAGCGACGAGCGGATGGTCGCCGTCGAGTTCGAGCGCCGCGAAGTGTTGGTCGTTTCGGTCCCCGAGATGAGTTGGAAAGAGGCGCTCGAACTGGGCCACCACATGGGCAACCAGCACTGGGAGCTCGCGATCCGTGGCGACGAGCTGCTGATCCCGGTCGTCAGCGAGCGCCGGCTGATGGAGCGGACCCTCCGGGAGGAACTGTCCGATGGGGCGACCATCGGGATCGAGTCGGTCGATCCGGAGCTGTTCGACGATCCGGAGGACGATCCCGGTCACCCCCATGGACATGGATCCGACCACGCCCACGGTTCGGATGGTTCGGACCACGACCGTTCTCACAGCCACGACGACGTTCACGGTGGGCACGGATGACCGGGGACGACGGCGGGTTGCTCTCGGCGCTCCGACTGGCCGATTCCTTCCTTCCCGTGGGCTCCTATACCATTTCCTACGGCCTCGAAACGTTCGTCGCGGAGGACCGGGTCGAGGACGGCGACGACCTCCGGGAGCTTCTCGCGGACTACCTCCGCGGACAGGTTGGTCCCTGTGACATGGTCGCGCTCTCGGTGGCTCACCGGGCAGCCCGCGAGGACGATATGGAGCGTCTCGGACGGGTCGACGACCACCTGCACGCGACGCTGCTTCTCAGCGAGTCCCGCGAGAGCTCGCTGACCTCGGGTCGGCGACTGCTCGACGTGGTCGAGGGCGAACACGCGTTCGTCGACCGCTACGCGGGAACGGTCGGCGACTCGGCCCGTGGTCATCACCCGACCGCGATGGGGGTCGTGACCGCCGCGAACGGGATCTCGGAACGTGAGGCACGCCTCGTCTTCGGCTACGCGTTCGTCACCGGGCTGCTCGGGGCGGCCCAACGCCTGCTCCGGCTGGGTCATACCGAGATCCAAGTCATCCTCCACGACCTGTTTCCCGTGATCGAGGAGGTCGAGCGGGAGTACGGCAAGAACGGGCTGGCGGAGCTTCGCTCGACCGTACCGCTGATCGACGTCGAGGGGATGCGCCACGAGCGGGCCGAGCGGCGGCTGTTCGTCAGCTGATCACTGGATGTGCCCTTCCTCGCGGAGCCGCTCGGCCTCGCTTTGCTCGTAGCGATGGGTCACGTCCGCCTTTTCGTCCTGCCAGTCCCACGGCTCGACCAAAACGAGATCGTCCTCGCGGATCCAGACGCGCTTTTGCATCCGGCCCGGAATCCGTGCCGTTCGTTCGGTGCCGTCGCCACACCGGACCGTGATCCGGTTCGCGCCGAGCATCTCGGTCACGGTGGCGAACAGTTCGCCCTCGTCGGGCGTTCGGAGGTCGATTTCCCCTCTGTGTCCGTCGTCGCCCATGGATCGGCGTTCGACGGGATGCAGTTTAACTCCGACGGGAGCCCCGTGTCAGGGGGTTTATCCCGACCGCGCTCTCAGGCCCGGTATGCTCGATCGCCTCGGTCTCGCCGGTATCGCCGGTCTCGTGCTCGTTGTGGTCGGTCTCGCACTCGTCGCCATCGAGAGCCCCCTGATCGCCGCCGGACTCGCGCTCGTGCTCGTCGGACTCGGGCTCGCGATCAAATCGCTCGTCTCGGGGATGCTCTCGGCGTTCGGGATGGGCGGAATGTTCTGATTTCAGTGTCCGCGCCGGCTCAGACCTGGTTGTCGCCCGCACGGTGTTCGCTGATCACCTGATCGACCATCGAGGCGTTTCGCTCGCGGCGGCGCTCCTCGGCCCGGTCGTGCCACTCCTCGATGACGGCTTCGACCTCGCTCTCGCGCGCGACGGCGAGTTCGTCGATCTCCTGGACGGTGACCTCGCTTGCGGGACCGACGGGAATTCCCGCCTCGAAGAGGACCTCGTCGGCGCTATCCGATAGCCCCCCCTCTTTGAGGACGACTCTCGGGGAACGATCGGCGAGCCGACGGGCCGTCTTCGGGCCCGCGCCGCTCGCGTCCCGGAGCAGGATCACGTCGCCCTTCGAGAGCCCGTAGGCGTCCTCGGCGGCCTCGATCGCATCGACGGAGAACTTCTCGATCGGCTTGACGGAGACCAGATCGCGTTTCTCGTCCTCGACGTCCGCGAAGTTCGAGTGATCGAGCTTCCAGAGTTCCTTGAGCCTGTCGAGCTTCTCCGCGAGCGCGTCCCGTTCCTCGTAGGCCTCGTCGCGCTCGCGTTCGAGGCGGTCGGTCTCGCGTTCGAGACGCGTGATATCACGCTTCCGTCGAACCCGCTTTCGCTCCTCGCTGCGGCGCTCGGTGAGTTCGCCTTCGAGCCTGTCGATCCGCTCGTCCTTCGTCTCGACGGTCCCCTTCAGGTCGCTCACGTGGCTTTTGAGCCGCTCGACCTGCGTTTCGAGGCGGGCGATGCGCTTCTGTTCCGGGCTGCGCTCGGGTTGAGAGGACTCCGTCGCGTCCTCCTCGTCCCCGCCGTCGTCCTCCTCGTAGGTCTCAAGAACGGTTTCGACGCTCTCGCCGCCGACCACGCGGGCGATCACCTCGCCGGTGTCGATCCGTGCGGGTGTCTTCCGGGCGACCCGCTCGAACTGCTCTTCGTGGTCGTCGTACGCGAACAGCGCCGCGGCCAGTGCGTCGCGCTCGTGGTCGTTGTCGTAGCCCTCCTTTCGAGTTCGGTGCTGCTTTTCGTCGACCGGGAGGTCGGTTCCGGGGACCCAACTCGCCGCGTCGAAACTCCGGCGGATCTTCTCGACGGTGTTCGGCATCGGCCGCACGTCCGCGGCGACGACGAACGGTCGACCGCGCTCGATGATCCACTCGATGACCGCGGCGGTGTCGGCGGTTCTCGTGCTCAGGACGTCGAGGACCTCACCGTCGATCCCGACGATCGCCACGGCCGTGGTCGTCCCGGGGTCGATCCCCACGAGGACGTGATCGCGCCGTTTCGCCAGCGGCTCGAACTCGATACCGTCGGTGCGCTCGCGGGCCATCTCGACGCGGACGTCGCCCGCCCGCCCCGTCGAGACGGGGATCTCGTGGGGATCGGCCTCGACGACGAAGACTGCCCGCGAGTAGCCGCCGTATTTCTCCGTGACGTTCTGTTCGTACTCCAGCCCCGCCCCGTCGAGTTCCGATTCGATCTCGCGGGCCCGCTTTCTGACTGCGCCGTGAATCCGGCGGGTGTAGCGGTCCGCGCTCCAGCCGCCCTTGCCCGTCGATCGCCCCCGAGAGACCTTGATTCGGGTGGTGTTGGTAAAGGCGCTGACCTCGTGGCCGACGTTGCCCGCCGCGAGTCGGGCGGCAGCCTCGGCCTCCTTCATCGGCTTTTTTCCATACGGAACGCCGTGACGGGAGGCGACCCGCGAGAGGGGTTCGGGCCGCTGTGCGCCGGTGACCTGCACCAGCTTCGTTTCGCTCGGTAGGTCCCGGAGAAAGCCGACGAGGGCGTCCTTGTCGGCGGCCAGTTCGTAGACGTTGTCCGTCGCGAGGATGTCGGGCTCCTCCCGGTCGATCAGCCGGCGGAGCTTTCGGTAGGAGACGACGTCACGGTCGATGTTCTCCCCGTCGAAGGCGACGACGGCATACGAGGGGGCGTCGCCCCGGACGTCGCCGCTCTGGATGTCGACGCCGAAGATCAGCGTCTCGAGGGCACTCGTTCGCGCACTCACGACCGTCGGTAGGAAGTCGAGCTATATTAACGATACGCCGGTTGCGGGCCGACTCTCCTCGGTTCGGGCCGTTCGTCGCCTCCTACTCGGGGAACGATACCTCGACCTCCAGCCCGTCCTCGGCGACGAACGCCTCATCGTGTGCCTCGCTCGCCTCGCGGGCGAGTTCGGAAGCATCGCCGGCGTAGCGCGAGGAGATATGCGTCAGGGCGAGGCGTTTGGCCCCGGCATGGGCGGCGAGTTCGCCGGCCTCGCGGGCGGTGGCATGGCCCGTCTCGCGGGCGCGTTCGGCCCAGTCGTCCCCGAAGGTCGCGTCGTGGATCAGCAGGTCGGCGTCCGCGGCGGCCTCGCGGCCCTCCTCGGTCGGGCGGGTGTCGCCAGTATAAACGACCCGCCGGCCGGGGCGGGGCGGTCCGACGACCTGTTCCGGCTCGACTGCGGTGCCGTCCTCCAGTTCGATCGACTCGCCCGAGTGAAGCGCGCCGAACTTCGGGCCGACCGGCACGCCGAGTTCCTCGGCGCGCTCGCGGTCGAACCGGCCCTTCCTGTCGGACTCGACGAGCGCGTAGCCGACCGACCGGGTGCGGTGTTCGGTCCGAAAGGCCCGGACCTCGTACTCCTCGCCGCCGTGGACCGTCTCGCCGGGGGCGGCCTCGCGGACTTCGAGGGGATAGCCCAGCCGAGCGTCGAGCGCGCCCACGAGGTCCTCGACGGTATGGCGGGTCCCGCGGGGCGTGTAGATGGCGAGGGGATCGGCCCGGTCGTTGAAGTCGAGCGTCTGGCACAATCCGGGTAGTCCGAGGACGTGGTCGCCGTGGACGTGAGTGAGGAAGACCGCCGAGATCGAAAACCCCGTCCGGAAGCGCATCATCTGGCGTTGGGTGCCCTCTCCACAGTCGAAGAGTAACTCCTCACCCTCGCGGTTGAGGTAGATCCCGCTCGGGTTGCGTCGGGCGGTGGGAACCGCGCCGCTGGTCCCCAGAAAGGTCACGCGTAAGGTCATTGGCGGCTCTGCGGGCGGCGTGCCTAAACGGGTGTCGGATCCGTCCTCAGTCGCCGTTGAACTCGGCTTTGAGCGTCTCCAGTTCCGCGACCCGCTCGGCGTGGGCGTTGTGCTGGTGGATCGACTCGTCGTTGGACTGTTTCATCGTCACGACGGCGTCGGAGGGCAGGTCGGGGAACTCCCGAATGACGCCCTCTGCCATCGCGCGCACGCAGTCCTCGACGAACTTCGCGTCGGCATGGCTCTCGTAGGTCATGTGGTCCTCATCGGGGCGCTTCGCGAGGTTGTAGATCCGCGCGCTCATCGAGTCACGTGCCACGTCGATCAGCTCGTTCAGATCGACCTCGGGTGCGCCCTCGCTTTCGACGGTGAGGGTGGCATGCCCGCGCTGGGAGTGGCCCGCCTGAGGCACCCGATCGAGGAACTCCGTGATGGTCCCGTCGTCGACATCGAGGTTCTCGAGGGTCTCGCGCGCTCGGGCGGCGGACATCCCCTGCGAGCAGGGACAGACGGTCATTCCAGTGACCCGGGTACCAATCTCCTCGCGGGTACCCTCCTCCGTGGCGGTCGCCCCGGCGATGATGTCGACGGTGCCCTGGGTTTCGCGGTCGCTTTCGGGCGTGCGATCGCGGGTCATGTACTCGGCCTCCATCGAGACCTCCGCCCGCGAGGTGTAGTCGTGACGCGACAGCAAGCGTTCGGCGGCGTCGCCACAGACGTCCTCGACCCGGTAGGTCGGTTCGCTCACGGCGTCTTCGAGGATCTCGTTGATGACCTCCATGTTCCGGCTCATGTCGGCACCCTTGCGCCAACTGGGCAGGTCGACGAACACCTCGAACTCGGCCATCAGCACGATGGGGCGCTCGTCGGAACGGGCGACTTTGACGAGTTTCTCGACCCCGGTGACGCCGACCTGGCTCAGTCCCACGGTCACGTCGGGGCTGTCGGCTTGTACGTCCGGCAGTTGCCTGCTCATTGTATATGTATTGGGCCGACGGCGATTCAACGTTTCCATCTCGACCGTTCAGTCGAGTTTGCCAAGCGCCTCGAAGAAGTCGACCGGCGGGCCGGCCAGGTGAGCCGGCTGTTCGGCGAGTTCGAGTTCGATCCGCGACGGTGGCTCGATGGCTCGCTGGTCCTTCCCGTCGCTGATGGCATACGCGAGGTCGGCGTCATCGACGCGGACGGACAGCTCGCGGTCGTCGCCGACGACCAGCGACGGCATCGGTTCGGTGGCGCACATCTCCGTGACGACGAGTCCCGAAACGCCGGGGTGGACGAGCGGGCCGTCCTCACTCAGGTTGTAGGCGGTACTACCCGTCGGCGTCGAGATCAACACCCCGTCGGCGTGCCCGCCGGTGTACAGCGAGCCGTCGATCCGGACCTCGATCGTACAGCCCTGGCCGTGGCCGCGTTGAGGGCCCTGGATCACGATCTCGTTGAGCGCCGGCGAGAGCGTCCAATCCTCGCCCCGGATCTTGATTCGAGGGACCGGCCGCGAGCGAACCGTACCGACCTCCCGGGCGTACTCGATCTCGTCGGTGACCGCCCGAACGGCGTCGTCCGGCGAAACGGCGTTCAGAAAGCCGACCTCGCCGAGGTTCACCCCTAAAATCGGGGTCGCACCCACCCCGCGGGCGGTAAAGAGGAAGGTCCCGTCGCCCCCGATGCTCACGACGAGGTCGCACTCGCGCATCGCCGTCGGGTCGACCCCCGCGGTCGAGAGCGCCTCGCCGGTCGCCGTATCGACCTGCACCGAAACGTCCTCCTCGCGGAGCGTCTCCCTGATCTCGTCGGCCAAGTTCGCTGCGCGTGCGTTGTCCTTCTGGGCGACGATACCGACGTCCATACCGCTCCTGCGTCTCGGTCCCGTAAAAACATCCCGTCCGAGAGGACCCTGTATCAGTACCTCGATATTCGTTCCCGCTCCTGACCTTCCGAGCGTTGCCACTCGTCTTCGACTCGTGGCGGTTTCGAAAAGTGCCCGGGGAGGGCTCCGAACCCTCGATCTCCGCATGACCCAGATTCGAGCCGTGGCACGGCGCGTGGGCATGGGAGGCTTCCAAGGCAGCCGCCTCGACTCTGAAACCCTATGAGTGCGGCGCTATGACCAGCTAAGCCACCCGGGCGCGTTCGTCGGTTGTCGGCTGTCGACCTTTAAGGTTCTCATCTGCGCTCACTCCCGGCCGGTGACCTTCCGGATACACGAGGAGCCGAAGGGGCCGTGTTCGCCGGATTCGAACCGGATGAAGTGGCCCGTCGAGAGCCCCGCCCCACAGCGCCGACAGGTAAACTCGCCTTCTTTCACCACTACCTCGCTCTCGAAGCTGACGAACGCCCCCCGCTGGGGACGGATCAGGCCGTTCTCGCGCGCGATGATCCCGCGTTTCTCCGCTGTATCGAGGATCTCGCGGGTGAGATGGGGATCTGTCGTTACCGTCTCGAGGCGGTCGACGGCCTCCGAGAGTTCCAGGGACTCGTCCTCGCAGTGTTCGAGCAGTTCACAACCCAGCTCCACCGGATCGCTCATCACCCGTCTTTCCCCGTCGGTTCACAAAGCGCTTCCCACACTACGCGGCGTTCGGATGTCAGTAGAAGGTGTCCGCACAGTCGTAGATCACGCCGTGGTTCGGACAGACGTACTTGCAGTGGCGGTGGTACATCGGCGTCTCACAGCGCGGGCAGGGCCGGCCGCCGGTGTCGCTCATACTCGATTGAGGACGCCGGGTGTGCTAAGCGTTCGGGGCCGGGATCGACCCTTGATAGTCGACCGAGTCGCGCCCGACGATGTCGAGATCCCGCACCGCGGGCGATCAGCCGAAGATCGGGTCATCGCACAACTCCGCATCGAGCACCGAAACGCCCTCGATCCCGTCGAGTCCCGCGAGAACGCCCCCCACGTGTTCGGGGCCGTTCCCCTCGATCCCGAGGACGAGCGACCGGCGGTTCGGGTCGTCGCCGGGCGTGCGTCGGTCCGTCTCGACGGCAGCGAGCTCCGCCCCGCCCTCGGCTACCCGGTTTGCGATCGCCTCGATCCGGGAGCGGTCGTCGACGGCGAGCCGCGGCGTCGCGTATCGGCCGAGCTCGATCAACCCCTGGCGGACGAGGTCGGCGTGGTCGGTGAGGTCGACGTTGCCTCCCGAGAGCACGGCCGCGACGTGTTCGTCGGCGACGTCCGCCGCACCCGACAGTAACGCCGCCAGCGGCGCGGCGCCCGCCGGCTCGACGACGGTCTTCGCGCGCTCGGCCGCCAGCGCGACAGCGGCCGCGATCTCCGCGTCGGAGACGGTCAGCACGCCGTCGACCCGCCCGCGCATCGTCTCGAAGGTGGTTTCCAGCAGTCGAGTATCGGCGATCCCGTCGGCGACGGTGTCGACCGACTCGCGCTCGTAGATCGCCCCCTCAGAAAGCGAGCGCCCTGCGTGGGCCGCGCCCTCGGGCTGGACGCCCAGAACGCGAATCGAGGGATCGGCCGCCGTCAGCGCGGTCGCGATCCCCGAGATCAGCCCGCCACCGCCGATCGCCACTAGGACGGTGTCGAGTTCGGGGTACTGCTCGCGCAGTTCGAGTCCGATCGTTCCTTGCCCGGCGATCACCCGCTCGTCGTCGAACGGGTGGACGAACGCCCATCCCTCGCGCTCGGCCAGTTCGAGCGCGTGCTCGTAGGAGCGTTCGTAGATGTCGCCCTCGACGACGACCTCCGCGCCGTAGCCCCGGGTCGCGGCGATCTTTGCTGCCGGCGTGATTTCGGGAACGACGATCGTCGTCTCGATCCCTAACAGGTCGCCGGCGAGCGCGACTCCCTGGGCATGGTTGCCCGCGCTCGCCGTGATCACGCCCCGATCGAGCTGTTCCGCCGAAAGCTGAGCCATGCAGTTGTACGCCCCCCGAATCTTGAACGAGCCCGTCCGCTGGGCGTTCTCGAGTTTGAGTCCTACCGAACGTGCCCCGCTCATCCCCGCGAACGTCGTCGAGCGATCCATCGGCGTCCGGTGGATCACCTCCGCGAGGCGCTCGCGTGCAGCCTCGACGTCCTCGACGGTGATCGGGTTCTCGCCCGTCATCCCATTCCCTCGATCGTGTACGTTGATAGCATGCGGGCTCATCTCACGCCGTCCACTTAACTGTACACAGGAACCGTTGACATCGGATACGGACGGCGCTCCGATTCGGTTCGCCGATATCGGATACTGTGTATGTCACGTTCGGGAACCGTTGAGAAGTTATTTATCGACGGTGTTCATGGGTGACGTATGGCAGGACCACCGATCGAGGAGATCCACTTCGAGAACGCGCCCGACGTCGGGGAAGTGCCGGGCCCCGAGTCCACACGACTGGTCGAGAAACAACGCGAGATCGACAGCAGCGCCGTCGCCTATCCCAACGACATCCCGCTTGCCTTCGAGGAGGGGAAGGGCGCGACGCTCCGGGATGCCGACGGCAACACCTTCATCGACCTGTTTGCGGGCATCGGCGTGCTCAACGTCGGCCACGCGAACCCCTACGTGATGGAGGCGGTCCACGAGCAGGCCGACAAGATCGTTCATACGGTGGACTTCCCCAGCGAGGCCCGCCTCGAACTCATCGAGAAGCTCGACGAGATCGCACCGGGCGAACTCGCGGGGGACAATCGAGTGATCTTCGGCGGTCCGACCGGCAGCGACGCCATCGAGGCCGCGATCAAGCTCGCGAAGTACAACACCGGTAACACCGGTCTGATCGCCTTCCGGGGGGCCTACCATGGCCCAACCAGCGGCCCGATGAGCCTGACCTCAAACAAGAAATTCAAGAGCCGCTACACGCCCCTGCTCCCCGACGTCGTCCACGCGCCCTATCCTTACCCACTCAGACAGGGCAAAACCGAGGACGAGGCGGTGAAGGACGCCCTCGAAGAGGTCCGCGCGATCGTCGAGGACCCCTACGGCGGGCTTGCCAATCCAGCAGGTATTTTCGCCGAGCCGATTCAGGGCGAAGGCGGGGTCGTCGTCCCGCCGGAGGGATTTCTCGAGGGGCTGCGCGAGATCGCCGACGACAACGCCCTTCCCTTAGTGTTCGACGAGATCCAATCAGGATTGGGCCGCTCGGGCGAGTGGTTCGCCTGCGAGCACTACGACGTGACGCCCGACGCGATGACGATGGCCAAGGCCCTCGGAGGAGCCGGTTTTCCCCTCTCGGCGACGATGTACCGCGAGGAACTCGACACGTGGGGACCGGGCGACCACGCCGGCACCTACCGGGGCCACGTCGTCGCGATGCGTGCGGGCACGCGGGCTATCGAGTACATCCAAGAACACGACCTCCTCGCGCATGCCCGCGAACTCGGCGAGTACCTGCGGGGCCGGCTGCGCGAGGCCGGCGAGTCGAACCCGCTCCTGGCGGAGGTCCGTGGGAAGGGCCTGTTCATCGGCGCGGAGTTCTCGGACGACGGCGAACCCGCCGACGAGGTCGTCGACGAGATCCAGCGCTACTGCTACGAGCGCGGCGTGCTCGTCTGGACCGCCGGCCGCCACGGAAGCGTTCTTCGCCTGTTGCCGCCGCTCGTGCTCACCCACGAACTGGCCGAGACGGCGATGGACGTGGTCTGCGAGGCGATCGAGCGGACGACCCCTTGAGAACCGCGCCGCTTCGACGTTCGTTGTCCTATCGTCCCGCTCGGCACTCAGTATACGTAATATGTGTGTGCTATCTACAATAATCGCAACCGTTAAGACCGTCGTTCCCGATTGAGCCCGATAGATGACACCACATACCATGATCGGGGGTGGACTGCGACACGCATCAGAGAACGGCCCCGTCGTCCGGGACGCCGATCCGACCGAACCGTGCGAGCGCGACGGTGGAACGGGGGTGCTCTAAGTATGGCTGACGACGAACTCGGAGCAGTCGGTCGGTTCCGAGAGGAGATCGATCCGGTCGTCTTCCTGGTCGGCGCCGGGATCACGCTGGGCGTGATCGTGACGTTCTTCGTCAACCCCACCGCCGTTCAGGACGCGATCGCGGACCTCAACGGGGTAATGAACCAGTACCTGAACTGGGCGTTGCTCGTGATCGTCTTTCTGATCGTCCTGTTCTTGCTGTTCCTGATCGTCGGGCCATGGGGCAAGATCAAGTTCGGCGACGACCCGCCCGAGTACAGCTTCCTGTCGTTTTTCTCGATGCTGTACTCCGCGGGCTTCGCCGCGGGCGTCGTCTTCTGGGGACCGACCGAGGCGCTGTTCTATTATGCCGACCCCTCGCCGCTGTTCGACGTTTCAGGGGGATCGGCCGCGGCGATGAGCATCGCCGTCCAACAGACCCTCTTTCACTGGGCGCTGCCCCAGCTCGCGGTCTTTACGATCATGGGCATCGCCATCGGCTATTACACGTATAACTACGAGAGCGTGCCCCTGAGAGTGTCCTCGGCGTTGACGCCGATCCTCGGCAAGGACAATCTCGACGGGCCGGCCGCGAAGGTCGTCGACATCCTCGCGGTGTTCGCGACCATCGGCGGCGTCGCCACCTCGCTCGGGTTCATCGGCAGCCAGTTCATCAGCGGCCTGAACTTCCAGTGGGGAATCGACCTCGGAAACGCCGGCATCCTGATCGTGGTGACGACGATGACGCTGCTGTTTACGATCTCGATGGTGCTCGGCGTCGATAAGGGGATCCGGCGGCTTTCGAACTTCAACATGATACTGTTCGTCACGCTCATGCTCGCGACGTTCCTCGTCGGTCCCTCGATCTTCCTCGTCCTGCTGGGGACGCAGGCCGTCGGCGGGATGATCAGCGATTTCGTCGCCATGAGCCTCTTTACGGGTGCGGGCGTCGAGGGCGGCACCGAGTGGGCCAACGCCTGGACGGTCTTCTACTGGGCGTGGGCGCTCTCGTGGTCGCCCTTCGCGGGTCTGTTCATCGCGCGGATCTCGCGCGGGCGGACGGTCCGTGAGGTCGCCTTTACGGGCATTGCCGCGACCTCCGCGGCGACCATCCCGTGGTTCACGTTCATCGGCGGCACGGCCGTTTGGGCCCAGCACAACGGCGTCGCCGACTTCGGCGCGGTGATCGCCGGCGAGATCGGCCCGGAGGCATCCGGGTTTATCCTCTTCGAGGCGTTCCCGTTCGGGTCGGTGCTCATGATCGCGTTCATGGTCCTCGTGACGACCTTTTTCATCACGTCGGCGGACTCCTCGACGCTCGCCGTCTCGATGATGACTACCGGCGGGAAAGCCCACCCTTCGACCATCAACCGGGTGTTCTGGGGTGTAGTGCTGGGGATAACCGCCGCGATCCTCATGATCATCGGCGGCGAGGGCGGCGTTGAAGCGCTCCAGCAGGCGGTCGTCATCACGGGCGCACCCTTTGCGTTCGTCTGCTTCCTCGCGATGCTCGGGCTCGCAAAGGAATTCAGTGCGAACCACGGCCGCGTGATCCTACAGGACGGGGCGTGGATCATCGGCTCGGGGCCCGACCGCTCGAAACAGAACGACACCCCGCCCGCCGCCGACGACGACTGATTCGCCCCCATTCACAAGCGTTTTCCGACATCGTACACGATTTCCGTGTATGAGTAGCGACAACGAAACCCCCAGTAGCGAGTCGGCCGCCGACCTCGCGTTCGATCCCGGGCGCGACCGGGGAATCCTGACTCCAAGTGACCGGGAGTTCCTGTTGGGGCGTAAAACCGACTACACCGAGCATTCGAAGAAACAGAAGCGAAACCGGATCCGCCGGCGGGTCCGCAACGCGATCCTCGATTTCACCATCCTGTTCGATCACTTGGACGAGCGCGACCGCGAGACGGTGTTCGACCCCGAAAACGAGAAACGGGAGGCCTACACCCGTGGGATCACCGACACGCTCGCCTTCTTCCATCTCGGGACGATGGGGTATTCGACGCCGTTCAAGGACATGCTCGCTCGCGGGGTCTCGAAGGGCGAACAGGAGCTGGCGGACTCGGAGTACCGGATGGTGAACGTCGAGTTCAACGTCGACCCCGTCGGGCGGATCGACGTCGACGAGGTGGTCGAGAAGCTCGACGAGGGCCGGTTCGACGAGCTCACCGACGAGGAGTTGCGGGCGTTCGTGCGCCTGCTCGCCGAAAGCGAGGCGTTCTCCTCGGCGCCGGTCCGTGAGGAACTCAAGGGACGGATGGACGAGTTCGTCCGCCGGACCGCAGAGGCGACTGCCCACCGTGAGGGGCGTATCGAGGATCTGACCGATTAGGGGCGCTCGGCCGCGATTTTCTCGATCGATCCGGTGAGCACGTCGAGTGCGATCCCCAGCGAACGCTCGTCGACGTCGAAATGCGGGGTGTGGTGGCTGTCGGGGTGGTCGGTTCCGACGACGAGATACGAGGCCAGCCCGCCCGCGTCCTGTACCGCCTCCATGAGGAAGGTCGCGTCCTCGCTCGCACCGAAATCGGCGGTTTCGACCGGATTGTCGACCCCATCGACCCCGCGTGCGACCCCGTGGACCAGCGCCGCGAGCTCGGGATCGCTGTCCGCGCGCGGCGACTCGCTGTGGACCTGCAGGTCGGCCTCACAGCCGTGCATCTCGGCGGCCGACGTACAGACCCGCTCGAAGCGCCCCTTCATCGACTCCATCAGCCGGGTGGTCTCGCCGCGCACCTCCGCGCTGATCCGCGCGTCCTCGGCGATGACGTTGCTCGTCGTTCCGGCCTCGACCCGGCCGACGTTGACCCGCGTCATCCCCTCGGCGTGACGCGGGATCCCGTAGGCCTCGCTCACCGCGGTCGCCATGGCTTGGATCGCGTTGGCCCCCTTCTCGGGCGCTTGTCCCGCATGGGAGGACTGTCCGGTGAAATCGACGTGCATGTGGCTCATCGCCAGCGGCTTTTCGATCCCCGCGACGACCTCGCCGGTGGGGTGATCGAGGCCGACGTGGACACAGAGCAGGTACTCGATACCCTCCATGTAGGGCCCTTCGGCCATCGGCCGTCCGCCGCCGCCGTCCTCCTCTGCGGGCTGGAAGAAAACGGTGAAAGTACCGGAGAAATCGCTCTCGGCGACGGCCTCCAGCACCGCGATCCCGATCGTCATGTGGGCGTCGTGCCCGCAGGCGTGCATCATCCCCTCGTGTTCGGAGCGAAACCCCTCGCGTGCGGGGAGGTGCCCCTCGTCCGAGGCCTCCTCGATGAACAGCCCGTCGATGTCGACCCGAAGCCCGATCGAGGGGCCCTCGCCGCGATCGAGGACGGCCACACAGCCCGTATATCCACCCTCGCAGGCCGAAAGCACGTCCTCGCGGGCGCCAGCCGCCCGCGCCCGATCGAACCATTTCTCCAACTCCTCGTCGTCCGGGACCGCCATGCGCTCGTCGGGGGCCATCGCCTCGCGTCCGACCGCGAGTTCGTCGACACCGCGGGAACCGTTCGGCTCCCGCAAGCCATCCGAGCACTGCTCGGCGACCCCTATGTGCTCGATCTCGTCGACCAGCAGGCTCGTCGTGTAGAACTCCCGCCACGCCGGTTCGGGGTACCGGTGAAAGGTCCGTCTGCGCTCGACCATCCCCTCGCGTATCGTCCGTGACATTCTCTCGCGAACTCGTCGTTCCAGCCACTTAAAAATACACAGAATTCGTTGATAGCGAATACGAAGATTTTAGCGGTATGCGGTGATCGAGTGGAACGATATCTATGACTGAGGACCGACCGGACGTGGTGGTGCTGCGCGAGGGGACCGAGGGCCTCTCGACCGAACCGTACGCCGAAGAGCTGCGCGAGCGGCTGCCCGACCGGGAGGTCCGCCGGGCCCGGACGCCGAGCGAGGAGCGCGAGCTGATCGAAAATGCCCGAATCGCAACCGGGGTGCGGATCGGCGAGGATTTACTAGAGCACGCCGAGGCGCTCGAACTGTTCGCGTGTGCCTTCGCGGGCACCGAGCACCTCCCGATCGAGGCGCTGCGCGAGCGGGGCGTGGCGGTGACCAACGCCGGCGGGATCCACGCGCCAGGGCTCGCGGAGGGCGTTCTGGGGAACATGCTCGTCTTCGCCCGGCGGCTCCACGAGGGCTGGCGGCGAAAACAGAACAGGGAGTGGCGCCACTTCCAGTCCGGGGAACTGACCGGCAGCACAGTAACAGTTGTCGGCCTCGGTTCCATTGGGAAGGCGCTCGTCCAGCGATTGGCGGGAATGGAGGTCGAAACTATTGGAGTGCGCTACAGTCCTGAAAAAGGTGGGCCGACCGACGAGGTGATCGGGTTCGACGAGGAAGGTCTCCACGACGCACTCGCGCGCACCGATTACCTCGTGATCGCCTGCCCGCTGACGGAGACGACGAGGGGGCTGATCGGCGAGGCGGAGTTCGCCACCCTACCCCCCGAGGCGGTCCTGATCAACACCGCCCGCGGGCCGATCGTCGAAACCGACGCGCTGGTGGATGCGATCCAGACCAACGCCATTCGTGGGGCGGCACTGGACGTGACCGACCCCGAACCCCTCCCTTCAGAACACGTCCTGTGGGGCTTCGAGAACGTCATGATAACGCCGCATACGGGCGGGCATACTCCGAAACACTGGGAGCGACTGGCGGAGATCGTCGCCGGAAACGTCGAGCGTCTCGACGTTTCCGGCGAGCTCGAGAACCTCGTGCTCGCGCCGGAGTGATCAGTCGTCGTCGGCCGGGATCGCTTGCGTCTCGGGAAAGTTCCCGACCGTCGCCTCGCGGAAGCCCCGTTCGTCGAACTCGAACTCGCCGTCGAGGAACTCCATCAGCTGATCGGTGTCGCGCATGGCGTTCTTCAGGCAGGTCGAGGCGCCCGGCGAGGGGGTGACGTTGAAGATGATCCCGTCGCCGGTGATCTTGGCCTCGCCCATGTCGAGGTTCTTGCCCTCGGTGTCGACGATCTGGGGGCGCACCCCGCCGTAGCCCTTCGCCCGCTCGATGTCGTCGAGTTCGACGTTCGGGACGACCTTCTTCACGTGCGGGAGGAAGGCGCGTTTACCGACTTCGGGGACATCGTAGAGCAGGTTCCTGAGCACGTACGGCAGCAGGACCCGGTCGGCCAGCACGTTGCCGTAGCTGAGGAAGGAATCGACGTTCAGTCCGAAGACGTCGAAGAAGTCCTCGACCGTCGAGAGCTCCCCGCGTTCGAGCGTCGGCACGAGCTTGGCCGTCGGCCCGAACCGGGTGATTGAATCGTCGTGGACGTCCGCGTCGCCGTGGATCGCGGCGAAGGGGAGCTTCTGCATCTGGAGCGTGTAGACCTTACCGTTCAGCAGGTCGTCGCCGAGGAAGAAACTGCCCGCGACGGGCAACAGGGACTTGTTCTTCCCGTAACCCATCTCCTTTGCGACCTGCAGGCTGTGTGAACCCGCCGCGACGACGGCGGCCTCGGCCTCGAACCAGCCCGCCTCGCTCTCGACGATGAAGCCGTCGTCGGTCTCGTCGAGGCGCTTTACCTCGCTGCCGGTGTAGACGTCGATCCCCTCCTCCTCGCTTGCGTCCTCGACGAACGATTTTGCGGTCTCGCCGTAGTCGACGACGTAGCCGTCGGGCGTCTGGAGCGCCAGCAGTTCGGTGTCGGGATCCCGTCCCTCGACGACATTGGGTTCGATCTCGGCGATCTCCTCGCGGTCGATCGCCCGAAGGTTCGGGTACAGGTCCGAAAACCCCTCGTCGTGATAGCGTGCGGTGAGTTCGTCGACCTCCTCCTCGCCGACCGCCAGCACCATCTTGCTTCGCTTGCTGTGGATCTCCCGGTCGGGGTCCTCGTCTTCGAGGTAGCCCGCGAGCATCTGGGCCCCTTCGTTCACCTCTTCGGCCTTCTCGCGGGTGTAGTTGGTCTCGATGTCACCGAAATGCAGCGTCTGGGAGTTGTTCGTGTGATGGGAGTTGATCGTCGCGATCTCGTCCTCCTTTTCCAGTAACGCTACCCGCTCGATGTCGGTGAACTTCGAGACGGTATAAAGCAGCGCTGCCCCACTAATTCCTCCGCCGACGATGACGAGGTCGTATTTTTCTACCATGATGTAAACCCTCCTGCACGACGGTCGTTTCACTCGGATGAACGAGTCTCGACTACTTTTCTATGTCGATATCCGCCGGTAGAAACGTTACCACGCCACAATTCGAAGGACCGGTACTGCGATCACCGAACGACCCGGGCGATTAGACCGAGAACACCTTCTGGGGGAACGAGGAGAAGCGTTCGGCCCCGTTTGCCGTCACCCGGAACGACTCGCTGATCTCGACGCCCAACTCGTCGGTCCAGATACCGGGAATCATGTGGAAAGTCATGTCCTCCTTCAACACCGTTTCGTCGCCCGGTCGGAGGCTCGCGGTGTGCTCGCCCCAGTCCGGCGGGTAACCGAGCCCCATCGAGTAGCCGATGCGGTCCTCCTTCTCGATGCCGTGTCTCGCGATCGACTCCCGCCAGGCAAGTTCGACCTCCTCGCAGGTCACACCCGGTGCGGCCGTATCGAGCGCCGCGTTCAGCCCCTCGACGACCACGTCCGCGACCCGCTCCATCTCGTCGGGGACGCCCCCAACGACGGCGGTCCGCGCAAGCGGCGAGTGATACCGGTGGCGACAGCCCGCCAGCTCGACGATCACGGGGTCGCCCTCCTCGAAGGGCTCGTCCGACCACGTCAGATGCGGCGTCCCGGTGTGTTCGCCCGAGGGCATCAGCGGGACGATCGCCGGATAATCGCCGCCGAAGGACTCGGTGCCCGCAACGAGGGTGTGGTAGATCTCCGCCGCGACCGTGGACTCGGGAACGCCCTCGCCCATCGCGTCGATCCCGGCCTGCATCGCGGCCTCAGAGAGCTGGGTGGCCTGCTCGATCAACTCGATTTCGGCATCGGATTTCACCACGCGCACCCAGCTCACGAGCAGGGTGGCGTCCGAGAACGTCGCCTCCGGGAGTCGCTCTCGGAGACGCTGGTGGGATTTGGCGGTGTAGTAGTAGGCGTCCATCTCGACGCCGACATGCGTATCGCCCCGTCCCATCTCCTCGATGACGTGGGCGACGTAGTCCATCGGGTGTTTGCCTACGGGCGACTGGACGTGGTCGTCGCTGTAGGGGTAGAGATTCTCGTGGTCGATCCAGACGGTGGCTTTCGCGCCGTTTTTGTCCATGTCGCGGCCCACCCAGACGGGCTGGTCGTGGTCCAGCGAGACGATCAGCCCCTGATGGACGTAAAACGACCAGCCGTCGTAGCCCGAGAGGTAGTTCATGTTCGCGGGATCGGTGAGAAAGAGCGTCTCGATTCCCGCCTCGCGCATGTGGTCTTTCGTTCGCTCCAGTCGCCGTTCGTACTCCGCTCGTTCGAACACCTGCACGGTAATCACTAACAAGACCATCCTCTCGGCCGCGGGACTTATGTTTTCGTATACATCGGAAACGAAACCCGTTACCGCACCGATTCGATCGCGTCGCGAAACAGCGAGACCCCGAGTTCGATCTCGCGCTCGGTCACGTCGAGCGGCGGCAGGAGTCGAACCGTACTGTGGCCACAGCCGAGCGTGAGCAGCCCGCGCTGGAGTCCTGCCTTCACGACCTCGGTACGGCGTTCTTTCGAGTCGAACTCGACGGCGAGCATCAGGCCCTTTCCCCTGACGTCCGTCACCCCTTCGAGGTCGGCATCCCGCAGCAGTTCCTGCATCTGCCGGCCGCGCTCGACGGCGTTCTCGAGCAGGTCGTACTCCTCGATGGCGTCGAGGGTGAACACCCCTTGGGCCGCCGCGACGAGGTCGCCGCCGCCCCACGTCGAGCCGAGGCGGTTCTTCTCCTCGGGGAAGACGTCCGAGCGGGAGATCGTCGCGCCCGAACGAAGCGCCTTCGCGCTGCAGATCACGTCCGGCTCGATGGCGTAATGATCCGCGGCCCACATCTCCCCTGTGCGGCCGATCCCCGATTGGATCTCGTCGACGATCAGGTGGATGTCGTGGGTCTCACAGACCCGCTGGACCTCTTCCATGAACGCGTCGCTCGGGAACCGGTAGCCGCCGACGCCCTGGACCGGTTCGAGGACCATGAAGGCGACCTCCGCGGGGTCCATGTAGCCCCGCTCGGGATCGAGCATCCGTTCGAGCTGCGAGCGCCCGCCCGCGAAGAAGCCACACGAGCAGGTCGATTCGTCACAGGTGCGGTCCTCGCAGAAGGGCACGGTTCGGGTGCCGGCGATCTCGGGATACGCGCGCGTGTAGACGTCGCCGGCACGCGTCATCGAGAGCGTTCCAAGGGTTCGGCCGTGAAACGCCCCCAGAAAGGTGATTCCGTACTTCCGTTCGGGGGTGTTCGCGTACGCGATCTTCATCGCGTTCTCGATGGCCTCCGCGCCCGAGTTCGAGAGGAAGACGGTGTCCATGTCGTACTGCGAGGCGCTCCCGACGAGACGCTCCATGAGCTGGGCCGCGCCCGGGATCTCGGGGTCCTCGGGACCGCCCGCCGACCCGGCGTAGAAGTCCTGGCCGGCGATCTTCAGCGGGTCGACGAGGTCGAACTCCGCCATTCGATCCGTTATCTTCGGGTTGTTGTAGCCGAGCGGCGCGGCACCGATGTGACAGGTGAAATCGAGGAAGACGTTACCGTCGAGGTCGGTGCAGAACGGGCCCTCGGCCTCGCCGGAGACGTCCCAGGCGAACTCGTGGGCGTGCTCGCTGGGCGCGGAGTATTGATGGTGATGGTCGATCCACTCGCGCGTCCGCTCCCCGGGAAGCCGCCGGACGCTCGGCTCCGCGTTATCACGATCCATACACGGAAACCGTATACCTCGTTATTAACTCTTGTCGTCGTGTGCGATAGCGACCGCTGCCGGTGAGGATCGGGAGAACCGAGCGGAAACGGGAACCTACCTCAGCACTCCGACCAGCCACATGACTCGCAGGTCTTACAGCCCTCCGAGTAGTACAGCGTCATCGAGCCACAATCGGGACACTCGGGGCTCTCGCCCGCGTCGATGAGGTCCTGATGGGCGCCCTCCGAAGCGCCCGACTCGACCGCCGCCCCACCGTCCGTTTCGGGGGCATCGGGCGTTTCGCGGGTCAGTTCCTCCTCCTCGAGTTCGGTGAGGTTCTGCTGTTTGGGGTACGCGCGCTCGATATCACCGTCGAGATAGCGCCGCATCGCCGTACCGATCGCGTCGGGGATGGAGTTGACCTGCTGGCCCTTGTCCCAGGCGACCTTCGGCGAGCGGATCCCCTGGAGTTCGCTCGCGATCTCCTCGGGATCGACGCCCGAGCGCAGGGCGGTCGAGATGGTTTTCGCGAGCGCCTCGGTGAAGCTCGCGGTGAACCCTCCCGAATTACCGATGTTCGCGAAGAGCTCGAACGGGCGGCCCTCGCTGTCCTCGTTGATGTTGACGTAGAGCTTGCCGTAGCCCGTGTCGATGCGCTGGGTCACGCCGTGGAGCACGTCGGGTCGGGTGCGCTTTTGGGCGTACTGACCCGACTCGGGCGTGAAGTCGAAGTCGTCGGCGACGACCGCGCGGACCTCCTCGTGAGTGAGGAACTCGTCGATCCCGCCGAACACCTCGGTGATCTGTTCGACGAGCGCCTCGGCGGCTTCCTCCTCGTCGGCGAACTCGGCGTTCTCGGCGCGGGTAGTCAGCACCTGCTTCGATCGGGTACCGTCCCGATAGACGGTGACGCCCTTGCCGCCGTTGTCGTAGATGAACCTGAAGACATCCGCCATGTCCTCGCGCGAGGCGTCGTTCGGGAAGTTGCAGGTCTTCGAGATGGCCGAATCGACGCCCGTCTGGCAGGCACACTGGACGGCGGCGTGGTCCTTACCGGCCAGATCACCCGTGACGACGAACAGCTCGCCGATGGCGTTCGGGACAGTGGAAAGCCCCTCGACGCCATCGAACTCGTTGCTCCCCATCTGTTCTTGGGCCTCACGTTTGACTTCCTCGACGTCGATGTCGTTGGCCTCCAGAGTGCGCAGGAAGTAGTCGTCGAACTCGACGAGCATCTCGTCGCCCTGGACGTCGTCGCTCACGTTCTTGTAGTAGGCGACGTTGTAGATGGGCTCACATCCCCCCGTCGTGTTGCCGACCATCGAGGTCGTGCCGGTGGGCGCGATCGTCGTCGTGTTGTGGTTGCGCATCGGGAAGCCTTCATCCCAGTCGCTTGCGTCCTCGCCAGTGTGGTGTTCGAACCACTCGGCGTACTCGGTGGGGTTCGCGTACTTCGAGTCGGCCCAGTCCTCGAAGCTCCCGCGCTCGCCGGCGAGTTCGTGGCTGGTCCGTTTCGAGCCGTGGTTGATGCGAGTCATCAGCTGGCTCGCGATCTCGTTTCCTTCCTCGCTGCCGTAACGAACGCCGAGCTGGATGTACAGCTGGGCCAGTCCCATGACTCCGAGCCCGATCTTTCGCATCTCTCTGACTTTCTGCTCGATCTCGGGGACGGGGAAGTCCGACATCGTGACGACGTTCTCGAGGAATCGGGTCCCGAGTTCGATGCGGCGCTCGAACTCGGCGGTGTCGATCGCCTCGTCGAGATAGGCCTCGACTGCGCCCTCGAAGGAGTCGTACTCCTCGATGTGGTCGGCGTGCCAGACCCGCCAGTCGGGGGCTCCCTCGGCTGCGAGCGTCGAGAGGTTGATGTGGCCCAGGTTGCAGGCCTCGTACTCCTCTAAGGGCTGTTCGCCACAGGGGTTCGTCGCGAGAATGCGGTGGTCGGGGTGGGCCTCGACGTCGAAGGAGTGTTCCTTGTTCACCCGTTCGAGGTAGATCACGCCGGGTTCGCCGTTCTCGTAGGCACCGTCGACGATGCGATCCCAGATCGCCTCGGCGGGGATCGAGAACTCCTCGCCGACCTCGACGTGCTCGCCCAGGCCGTAGCGCTCGTACATCTCCTTGGTCTCGGCGGTCGCGATGTGGGGCTCCCCCGTGCGTGGATTCTCGAAGGTGAACTCCTCGCCGGCCTCGAGCGCCTCCATGAAGTCATCCGTGACGCCGACGCTAATGTTGAAGTTCGAGAGGTGTCCCTCGACGGCGTTTCTGAGGTGTTTGGGAACCCGTCCATCCTCGTCGATCAACTCACGGGCTTCTTCGAGCGCTTCGGAGAAGGTGGTGTAGGTGTAGTCGTCGGGGTCGTTGAGCCGCAGCGTGTGGGCCAGCGAGACGTCCTTGTTCTTCGCGTGGATGAATTCGATGACGTCCGGGTGCGAAACGCGCATGACGCCCATCTGAGCGCCGCGCCGGGCGCCACCCTGGGCGATCGTCTCGCACATCTGGTCGAACGTGCGCATGAACGTGATCGGACCGCTCGCGATCCCGCCCGTACTTCCCACCGAATCGCCATACGGTCGGAGCTGCCAGAACGCATAGCCCATGCCACCGCCCGACTGGAAGACCTCGGCGGCCTCCTTTGCGGTCTGGTGGATGTCGGAGATGTCGTCGCCGGGAGAGTCGACGAAACACGCAGAGAGTTGCTGGAGCTCGTCGCCCGCGTTCATCAGGGTCGGTGAGTTCGGGATGAACGAGAGGTCCTCCATTAGATCCCGGAACTCCGCCGCTTTCGCCTCGACATGCTCGCGGATCTCGGCGGGAAGCTCGGGGACGATCGTGTCGTAGGTGAACTTGTTGACGTTATAGACGGTGAGTTCGGTTTCGGCACTGTCGTCGGCAGTGGTACCCGCCCCGAAGACTGCCGCCGCGAGCTCGTCGCGGCGTGGGTGGTCGGGCTTGAGCTGGTCCGGCGAGACGGTGACGGAGACGTCCCGGCGCTCGCCCTCAAAGACCGCCTCCGCGAGCGCGATGTTCTTCGCGACGCGGACGAAGAGGTCCTCCTGGGTTTCGACGAGTTCGCCCTCGGCGTCCTTCTGGAGATACCGTGCGGGAAGGATGTTCTGGTAGGCGTTCGTGGTCAGGCGCTCTTCTAAACTCTCTCCGTCGGTGCGCTTGACCGGGAGGGTGACCGATTCCGCGTCGGAGTCCGCGCGGCTCACGCGCAAATCCCCTCGACGCCAGCAAATAGGTTCTGTCGCCTGATTTCTCTCGATGAAGTCTTCATATCTACTTCCATGTTTGACGAGGATTCCATACATCTCTCCATAGATAAACCCCCATCATTTCATTTCTTACACAATCATGAGGAATAAACTGATGGCTGGGTAATATTTAGACTAACAATTCTGCCACTTTCAGTGGCAATTCCGCTTGTATTCTACATCGGCTCGAACCTATTAGTATGTATCCCAACCGGAGCGAAAGTGATTAATACCTCTTTGCTGTGTATATCATTGCAACACAAGGTGGGCTCTGAGAACTTGATCAGAGCCTTGCAATATCCTCCTTAGAGAGTCATCAATCGGGCGAGAACACGTACGACTAATAGAACGGCTTGTAACGTTAATTTCAGTAATACCAGTCGATTTCGGAGAGTCGGTTATCTGTGTCCGCTTGATTTGCGTTGTTCGCTAACAGGGTTGTCACTACGGGAGGTGCTTTTACTCATCTTGTTAGTGGAGATCCGGAGAGAACACCTGTTACAACACAAGGTGGACTCCAACCAGCCTCCGAGAAATGGATAGACACCCACTCCTATCAAAGTTTACTTTTGAGAATATAAGTAATGAAATAATGTAGACGCGTCTGTTCGATTTGTAGGTACCATCCATCCCACCCTTCCTGATTAAAGATAGACAGGACGGGTAGCTACTAGTACCTGTCCAAAGTGAAGTGAATGTGAATTAGCGTCCGACGGCCGTCAGCCACCGCAGACAAAGCTTATTTATTACTATATTATCTATGAGACATGAACCAGCCGATTCCGATGGAAGCGTTCCTCGCCGCCGATTCGAGCATGGTGTTGCTCGTGCTGGCGGCGGTGGCAGTCGTGGTCCTCGTCGGACGATTCCTGTTGAAGCTCGCATGGCGGCTCGTCGCCATGACGACCGCAGGGATCGTCGTGTTCTACGCCGTGACGGTCGTCCTCCCCTCAGTGTTCGCGCTGGTGTAGGAAGTTCTCGATCACGTCGTGGCCCGTGCCCGTGAGCACGCTCTCGGGGTGAAACTGAACGCACTCGATGGGGTACTCGCGGTGGCGCACGCCCATCACCAGCTGCTCGCCCGCGTGGTCGGTCGTCGCGGTCACCTCGAAACAGTCGGGGATTTCGGTCGCGATCAGCGAGTGATACCGCCCGGCCCGAAAGCCCTGTTCGAGTCCTGAGAACACTCCCCGGCCGTCGTGGTCGACGGGGAAGGCCTTCCCGTGGATCGGCTCGGGCGCGCGTCCGACGCTCCCGCCGTAGGCGTAGACGGCGGCTTCGAGGCCGAGACACACCCCGAGGGTCGGGATCTCGGGGCTCAGCTCACGGAGCACGTCGAGGGTGACGCCGACGTCCCGATCGTTCTTCGGGTGGCCCGGTCCCGGCGAGATCACGATCGCATCCGGCTCTACAGAACGAATCTCCGCAAGCGAGGCGGTGTTACGAAGAACCTCGGTCTCGGCGCCCTGTTCGGAGACGTACTCGACGAGGTTGTAGGTGAAGGAGTCGAAGTTGTCGACGAACAGCACGCGCCGAGTGCGGGCGAGGCTCACTGAACCACCCCCGTTCCCGGCTCGACCTCGATGCGTTCGATCGCGTCGAGGACGCCGCCCATCTTCTTCTCGGTCTCCTCGTATTCGGCGGCCGGATCGCTGTCGGCGACCAGTCCCGCACCGGCCTGGACGGTGATCTCGTCGCGCTCGCCGTGCTCGATCGTTGCCGTCCGGATCGCGATCGCGGTGTCGGCGTCGCCCGTCCAGGAGTAGTAGCCGACGCCGCCGCCGTAGATCCCGCGGGGTTCTCGCTCCAGTTCGTCGATGATCTCCATCGCGCGGATCTTCGGCGCGCCCGAGAGGGTACCAGCGGGGAACGCGGCCCGCGTCGCGTCGAACCCGTCGCACTCGGCCGCGAGCTCGCCGGTGACGGTGCTCTCGATGTGCTGGACGTGGCTGTACTTCAGGACGTTCATGAACTCGTCGACTTTCACCGAACCGGGCTCGCTCACCCGCCGGACGTCGTTTCGTGCCAGATCGACCAGCATGGTGTGTTCGGCGCGTTCCTTGTCGTCAGCGAGCATCTCGCCGGCGAGCCGACGGTCCTCGACCGGGCTCGACCCTCGTGAACAGGTGCCCGCGATCGGGTTGCTCGTCACCAGCCCGTCGCGCACCGAGACGAGCGTCTCGGGGCTCGCGCCCACGACGGTTCGATCGCCGTAGCCGAGCAGGTACATGTATGGCGAGGGGTTGATCTCCCGGAGCGCCTCGTAGAGCCCCAGCGGGTCGACCTCACCCACCAACTCGCGCTTCCGTGACAGCACGCCCTGGTAAATGTCGCCGTCGAGCACGTGTTCCTTCGTCTCGCGAACCACTGCCTCGTACTCCTCGCGGGCACCTGCCAACTCGCTCTCACGGACGAACCCGCCGGTTTCGGGCTCGTCAGCCCCTTCGAGTGCGCTTCGAACCCGCTCGATTTCGGATTCGAGCGCGTCGTAGAGCTCGTCGGGGTCGTCTTCCGGGAAGACGATCGGCGTAAGGGAAAGCGTGAGGGTGCCCTCGACCTCGTCGAAGACCAACGTTTTGGTACTCAGGACGAACTGGGCATCGGGCGTCTCGCTTGCGGGCCGTTCGATTCCGACCTCCGAGAGCCAGAGGTCGTAGACTGCGTCGTAGGCGAGGAATCCGACGAGGCCACCGTGAAGGTGACCGTCCTCGGGAAACGCAATTCTGGGGACGTCGGGCAGCGCCGCTCGAAGCGTATCGAGGGTGTCGCCGCCGTTGGGTTCCACCAGTTCCTCGAGGCGCTCGTCGCCGAGCACGTCGACTTCCGTCGAGTCGGGCCGGACGGTGACGACCGCTTCGGGGTCATAGCCGACAAACGAGTACCGGGCGTGGCGGGTCGCGGTTGCGCTCGTGGGCTGGAACGCCCCGTCCGGGTCCGAGGAGGCGACCTTCTCCGCGCTCTCAAGCAGGAATCCATGTCCGTCGTCGGTGAGGGCTCCGTAGGCCGCAAGCGGCGTCGTCCCCACGTCGAGATCGTACCCCATATAGACGACCGACGGCTCCTCGACGGTCGCTCGCTCGCGAAACGTCGCGCGGTCGATCATCTCGCGGGTACCTCCGCTCTCGCGTCCGTCACCCGCCGGACGAATCGCTCTACTGCGTCGTGATCCTTCTCGCCGCCCTCGCTTTCGACTCCACTCGCGACGTCGACGGCGAAGGGCTCGACGACCTCGATCGCCTCCGTGACGTTCTCGGGCGTAAGCCCACCCGCGAGGACCACCGGCGAGTCGAGGTCGCCTGCGAGTTCACGGGTCCGCTCCCAGTCGTGGGTGCGTCCGGTACCGCCCGCGCCGCTCGCGTCGGTCGAGTCGACGAGCAGGCCGTCGGCGACGGCGTCGTGTTCGTGTGCGGCCTCCGGATCCGCGGCGTCGACGGACTTGAGCACCGGCCGTGAAATCGCTTCTCGAACCGTTTCGAGGTTCGTCGGCGAGAATGGACCATGAATCTGGAGGGCGTCCGGTCGGGTGCGCTCGACGAGTTCGATCGCTTCGTCGGGGGTTTCGGGCATCGTCACGAGTACCCCGGTCACGAACGGCGGGACGCCTTCGAGCAGTTCGGCGGCCCGTTCGGCGTCCACGGCGCGGGGACTGTCCACGGGAACGCCGCTGATGACGCCGATCGCGTCAGCGCCCGCACGAATCGAGTTCGCGACGTCCTCCTCGCTGGTGTGCCCGCAGACCTTCACGCGGCTCATTGTACCACCGTCCCGCGCATCGATTCGAGTTTTTCACGGGCTCCGCCCCCGTCGATGGCCTCGGCCGCGAGTTCCGCGCCCTCCTCGAGGGAGTCGGCCGCGCCGGCGACGTAGATCGCCGCGCCGGCGTTCGCGAGGACGATCTCGCGTTTCGCGCCCCTCACTTCACCCGTGACGATCCCCTCCAGGTCGGCGGCGTTCTCCTGGGGCGTGCCGCCGCTGACCGCCTCGACGGGGTGGGATTCGAGTCCGAGGTCCGTCGGTTCGAGGGTGTACTCCTCGATCCCGTTTTCGCGGACTTCGGCGACGCGCGTCTCGCCGTGGAGCCCGATCTCATCCATTCCCGAACCGTGGACCACCAGTGCGCGTTCGACGTCCATATGTGAGAGCGCACGGGCAAGCACGGGGACGAGGTCGGGGTCGTAGACGCCGACGACCTGCGCGTTCGCGCCCGCGGGGTTGGTCAGCGGCCCGAGGACGTTGAAGATCGTGCGCATTCCTAACTCTTTTCGCGGGCCGATGACGGCCTTCATCGCGGGGTGGAAGACGGGCGCGAGCATGAACCCGATTCCCTGGTCCTCGATCGCGCGTTCGACCGCCGGGGGTTCCGCGTCGATCTCGACGCCCAGTTCCTCCAGCACGTCCGCACTGCCCGAGTTCGAGGAGACCGAGTAATTGCCGTGTTTCGCGACGGGTACTCCGGCACCGCTGGCGACGATCGCGCTCGTCGTCGAGACGTTGATCGTGTCGTAGTCGTCGCCGCCGGTCCCGCAGGTGTCGACCAGCGGGGTCCGGTCGGGCGCGATGGTCCGCGCGGCCGCGCGCATCCCCTCGGCGAAACCCGCGATCTCCTCCTCGGTCTCGCCCTTCGCGCGAAGCGCCGCGAGCAGCGCGCCGATCTGGGCCTCAGTGGCACCCTCGAAGACCGCCGACGCCGCATCCCGTGCCTCTTCCTGTGTCAGGTCCTCGCCCTCAGTGACTCGTTCGATGGTGTCCTTCATGAGTGAGTTTCGATGTACGATTTCGGCTTGTAATGAACAAGTAAGTACATCGACTTAAGCGTGTCGTCGTTGTTCCTTCCTCTCCCTCCCCGAGTCGAAAGCTTCAATTACTCCGGCGGGGTATCCGGAAGTGCACGAGGCAGTGAGGGTTGGTGGTCTAGTCAGGCTATGACACCTCCTTGACATGGAGGAGGCCGGCGGTTCAAATCCGCCCCAACCCACTGAGACTTCTCCGGCACCCATCTGTGAACACCGCGAGCGACAGCGAGCGTGTGTGAGCAACCCCATGCCGGAGGATCGAGGCGTTGGGCGGTTTGAATCCAGAGGACGAGCGGAGCGAAGTCCTCGCGGTTCAAATCCGCCCCAATCCGCTTCTTGACGACACAACCTGACGAGCAGTAGAATCCAGCGCCTTCACACTAGAGTGGAGATTCACGAATCGTTATAGCCTCCTGATTCTACAACTACTGTTTCAAAATCAGGATCGGAATACTCTCTATATTCTTCCCAAGGAACCCATTTCTTGTATTTTTGCTTCCATTCCATTGCGCGATACCAGTGACCTCCCAATTGTGGAGTAGATTGGTTGAGTCGGTGCCGTTGATCTTCTAAACCTTCGTACGTTTCCCGAAGCTTGCTTATCTCTTTGTTTGTATCCATAAGATCAATTTCGATGAAACTTCGTACTTGGTCATGTAATTGATGAAGTTCCTGCCCAGCGTTATAATAATCTCGTGATCTTAGCTTTGGTCCATAGAACGTACTTAGTAATGATCCTATAAGTATTATTATCGCAAGATCAGTGGGCGTGAGAATAGAAAATGGATAAAATAAAACAAACTCTGTCGCCTCATTTTTTGTTAATACATACAGTAGAATAGAAGCGATTATCACTATGAATAAATCTAGTATCCATCCGAATCGACCGACCCACTCTGCTGCGACGTAATTTCGCAGATATGTATATTTCAATGCACCCTTCGTAGAGAGTGATCGGTTATACAGCTGCTTTCGCATTCTAAATTCTCTACTCCCTCCGAAAATACTGTGTAAGTCCTTCTCATCCATATCCGGTGTTTCCCTTTTAGTCTTTTAAATCTTCGACCATCCATATGAATATCTAGTCGATACTTTCACCGGTTTCTTTACTCCCTCGCCCCCTTCCACCGAGTATGCCAACCGATCTCGTAGTACCCGAGGAAACGATACAGGAAGCCTGCGGGGAGGTCGAGTTCCCCCACATGGGTGTCATCGAACAGGTCTGGGAGACCGATCCCATTCCTGTCGACGAAATCGAGGACCGAGCCGCGGAGGCGGTCAAAGAACTCCCCTTCGAGGACGTCCCGGAGGGTGGCGAGGTGGCGATCGGCGCGGGCAGTCGCGGCATCGCGAACCTGCCGGAGATCATCCGCGGGGTCGTCCGGGGCGTCGAGGAGTCGGGCTACGAGCCCTTCGTCTTCCCGGCGATGGGATCGCACGGCGGCGCCACGGCGGAGGGGCAGGTCGACAAGCTCTCGACGCTCGGCGTCACCGAGGACTCCATCGGATGCCCGATCCGCGCGACGATGGAGGTCGTGGAGGTCGGGCGCACGCCCGAGCGCGACGTGACCGTGTATGCCGACGCCAACGCCGTCGAGGCCGAGGCCATTATTCCTGTGAACCGGATCAAACCCCACACGGATTTCCAAGGACCCGTCGAGAGCGGGCTCTCGAAGATGCTCGTCATCGGGATGGGCAAACAGCGCGGCGCGAAGACCGCCCACGACTGGGCGGTCGACTGGAGCCTGCGCAACATGCTCCCCGAGATCACGGGGATCCTCTTAGAGGAACTCCCCGTCGCCGGCGGGGTCGCGATCCTCGAGGACGAACACGACGACACCGACCGGCTCGAGGCCATTTCTCCGTCGGGCTTCCTGAAGCGAGAGGCCGAACTCCTCGAGACCGCCTGGGAACACATGCCCAAACTCCCGTTCGACGATATCGACGTGCTCGTCGTCGACCGGATAGGAAAGGACGTCAGCGGGCAGGGGATGGACACCAACGTCACCGGCCGTCGCCACTTCACGATCAACGAGCCCGAGCCCGAGTCGCCGGAAGTGAAGCGGGTCTACGTGCGTGGCTTTACGAAGAAAACGAAGGGCAACGCGATGGGGATGGGTGCGGCCGACTTCGTTCATCAGGGGGTTTTCGAGGGACTCGAACCGTCGAAGACGCTGATCAACGCGATCACCGCGAGCACGGTTCGTGGGGTGCGCCTCCCGCCGGTCGTCGAAAACGATAAAGCGGGGCTAACGGCCGCACTCGGCACCATCGGCCCCGTCACCGGCTCCGAGGCGCGCGTTCTCCGGGTAACCGACACGATGCGACTGAAGCGCTGTTATGCCTCCGAGCCGCTGGTCGAGTCCGCCCGCGGGCGAGAGGACCTCCGCGTTGTCGAGGAAGCCGACGAAACCGAGTTCGACGGCGAGGGCGGTTTCGCCGCCGTCTCGCCGGAATAACGAACCGGGCGTCCCACGAACCGAGGGTGTTCGTGTTATCGTTCCGCTTCGGCGGGCGACTCTCCATTAGAATCGTGCGTTTCGGGGGTTTCCTGACCGACCGTTTCGGTCACCTCCTCGATCTTCTCGTCGAACTCCTCGCTTTTCGGTCGGCGGTCGATCCGCTCGTTGACCTCCTCGAGTCGGTCCCCGATCTCGTCGAGTTGGTCCTCGACCGTTCGCTCGACCGTCTCCGTGACTTCCTCCGTGACCTCGCGGGTCATCCAGTCGGGATCGAAGCGCGCCATCTTCCAGACGACGTGGACCCCGTACGAGGCGAGGACGCCGAACCCGAACGCCGCCCCGACTTCGGTTCCGACGAACGCGATCAGCACTACCGACACGAAGATCAACACGCCGTAGCTGAAGTCGACCAGCGCGTCGACGCGCTGTGGGTTCACCGTCTCTCTCCCCGCGCTCGACTCGGCGGTTGCTTGCGTTTATCCATACGTCTACTGGTCACCGGAAACGGATAAGCCCGCGCTCATGACGCCGACAGGGCTTACCCGCAGGACTCCCACGTACGTCCATGG
Source organism: Halalkalicoccus subterraneus (assembly GCF_003697815.1). Lineage (NCBI taxonomy): Archaea > Methanobacteriati > Methanobacteriota > Halobacteria > Halobacteriales > Halalkalicoccaceae > Halalkalicoccus > Halalkalicoccus subterraneus. The sequence goes on from NZ_RDQG01000005.1 coordinate 64,217, forward strand.
GGATCGCCGGCCTCGAACTCGCCGTCCGGCTCGCTGTCGCTGCCTTCGTCGTCGTCACTCCGACACTCATGTTCCTCGGACTCGTCCGTCTGTTGAACCGGCTGCGCGACGAGGACCTGATCTACCGGCTCATGACCGAGGAGGAGCTCCGCGAGGTCGAGCGCTCGCACTCGCTTGCGGGCTTCGTTGAGGAGGTCACCGGCACGGCACCGGGCACGACCCGCTGTCCGGACTGCGGCGGGCTCAACGCGGCGGGGATGGACAGCTGCGTCGAGTGCGGCCAGCGCCTCGGCTGACCGGATCCCGGCCGGATTCGACCGTCGACTCCGGGGTCAGGCCGGCTCGGCCTCGGGATCCGCGCTCCCGATATCGTGGAGCGTCTCGTGGAACCCGAGCACGAGCGAGGGGACCACGACGATGAAACAGTGTTCCTCAAGGGGGATCCCAGCGACCTCGATCCCGGTGCGCTCGATGATGTCGAAGACGCCGACCTCCAGGGTGTACCAGTCCCAGACGTACGCCACCGGGTAGAGGACGAGGATCGTCTTCGCGGCGCGTTTGAGTGCACCCGCCCGGTGGAGCAACGCCCCGGCGATCGCGCCCCAGAAGACGATGGTGGCGAGGTACGTGTAGCGTCCGAAGACCGTGATGTCGAATCGCACACCGTCCCCGATGGCAGGCATATGCTAAACAGTATCGCCGTGAGAATGACTAACGTTGATTACGGTGGACGGCCAAACACAACTGATACGATGGATATTGCCGATATAGCCACGACCGAGTACACCGAAGCCGACGTCGGCGAACGTTTCGGGAAGATCCGGGCCGCCTTCGAGGAGAGCAATCCGAAGGCGATCGTGATCACGGACGACGGCGAGTACGCCGGCATCGTGACCGAACGCCAGATCCTCCAGTCGCACGTCGAAGACAACACGAAGGCCTCGGCGTTCATGCGTTCTGCGCCGGGAATCGACCGCGAGGAGGACATCCGCGAGGTCGCGCGCATGCTCGTCGAGGGCGGGACGATGGTCGCGCCGGTGTTCAGCGACGAGGATCTGTGGGGAATCGTCACCGCCGACGCCATCCTCGAGAGCGTCCTCGAAAACCTCGACGCGATCACCGTCGAGCAGATCTACACCGACGAAGTCCTCTCGGTCAACGCCGACACCACCGTCGGCCGGGCAATCAACCTGCTTCGCGAACACGGCATTTCACGCCTGCCGGTGCTGGCCGACGACGGCCAACTCGACGGTATCGTCACCACCCATGACCTGCGGGACGTGATCATCCGCGACATGGACAAAGCCACCGTCGGGGATCGGGGTGGCGACCTCGAACGCATCCTCGATATCCCCGTCTACGACGTGATGAACAGCCCCGTCGAGACCGCCGACCGCGAGGAGCCCGTCAGCGACGCCGTCGGTCGAATGCTCCACAACGATTACAACGGGCTGATGGTCACCGCCGACGAGAACGACCGCCATGTTTCGGGCGTCGTCACCAAGACCGACGTGCTGCGGGCGCTCACCTTCACCGAGGACGAGCACATGGACGTCCAGATCACGAACATCGACCTGCTCGATACGCTCGCACGCGATGACGTCCGCACCGACATCGCCGGCGTCACCGACAAGTACCGCCGGATGCAGGTCCACCACGCACACGTCCGGTTCCAGGAGCACAAGGAGAAGCTTCGGGGTACTCCGCTGATCCACTGTCAGATCCGCCTGCGCACCAACCGCGGACAGGTCGCGGGTACCGGCGAGGGCTACGGCGCGAGCTCCGCGTTCCACGTCGCCCTCGACAAACTGGAGCGCAACGTCCTCGAGATGAAAGGGATGCAGTCCGACGAGGAGTACGAAGGGCAGTTGCTCAGAAAGCTCAACGAGATCTAAGCGCCGCGTTCGCACCTTCTTTTGGAAAACGACCGATGACTACTCGCCGAGGATCGACCACAGCCGCCCGTGGTCGCCGTCCATGCGCTCCAGGAGGTCGCGCGCCCGTTCTTTCGTCCCGCTGTCGACGTCCACGTGGACCATCCCCTCGCCGGGTTGGCCGTAGACGACGCTCGCACCCTCGGGCGCGAGGACGAGCGCGGGCAGGACCACGAGGTCCTCCTCGCCGTCGACGTCGATGGCGACCGAATCCTCGCTTTCGAGCGCTTCCCGGAGCGCCCGACACATCGAAACCGAGAGGGTTGCCGCCGGGTTCGTCGCCTCGATCCGGCGGGCGCTACTGGCTTCGAGGGCGTCGGCGATCTCGGGCTCGACCGTGTCGCGCTCGGTCAGCCCGTCGACCACGGCCACGTCGGGGGTTCGGCCGACCCGCTCGAAATGATAGGAGACGACGTCGCCCACGGCGATGAGGGGTCCCGAAACGCTCCCTAGAAGGGTCTCAGCGTCGGTTTCGACCGGCCCCATCGGGTCTTTGAACGCGCCTCGGAGGGAGTCAGGCAGCCGCAGGAGGACCTCGTCGCTCGCCATCAGCGAACTTTCAGCGCGTACTCGCCCGCCTCGGTGACCTGCATCTCGCTTGCGATCTCGCTGTCCTCGGGGTGGGCGATGACGACGTAGCCCGCCCAGTCCTCGGTAAAGGAGGCCGACCCGCACGACGGACAGGAGGCGGTATCGGGGTCGACGACGCGGTGGCAGTCCCGACAGACCTTCCGATTGCGGGCCATCTAGTCGTCACCCGCCGCTTGCTGGCGCGATTCGTGTTCCTCTTTCAGCCAGCCGTGTTTTCCGAGGCCGGGCTGTTTCGCGGTCAGGCCGATCTTCGAATCGCGGGGGTTTCGCTCGTCGATGCTTTTCGTGACGATCCGCGCGCGGACGGCGTCGTCGACGCCGAGGGTTCGGTTGGACTCGGTTGAGGCCAGTTGCTGGTTTTCGGCGTCGTAGGAGAGATACTCGTCGGAGATCTGTGAAACGTGCAACAGGCCGTCGACGGGACCGATCCCGATGAACGCACCGAACTCCACGACCTCGACGACCGTCCCGTCGATGACCTCCTGCATCTCGGGATCGAACGTGACGGCGTCGAACTCCGCCTCGTAGAAGACCGAGCCCTCGTGGCGTTCCCGTTCGGGGAGCACGACCCCTTCACCGATGTCGGTGACGTCGGTAACGGTGACGATGCTGCCGACGTCCGAGTCCATCCGCCCCTCGAGTTTGTCCTGGAGAAGTCGCTGTATCTGGTCGGTGGTGACGCTGCCGAGCTCCCGCGCGGGGACCTCGACCGTGTCCTTGAGTGTTACCCGTTTGTACATATTATGGCTGAGTGACTGCGAGTTCGTTCCGGCCCCTTAAACCAATTACTGGAACGCGTTCGTCGAGCAGACGCTCGCGCAGCGGGCCGTCGTTCGTGACGACGTACTCGCACTCGCCCGAGCGGGCAAGCGAGACGATCGCGTCGTCAGCGTGTGACTGCTCGACAGGGACGGTTCGACAGCGCTCTGCGAGGTTCAACCCGACCGAGGCCGCGACGGCCTCCTCGCTCGCCCCGTCGGCGAGGGTGCGAAGCTCCCGGAGGACCGAATCGGGAACGACGAGCTCGGCGTCGGACAGCAGGCGGTCGAGCTCCTCGAACACCCGGACGTCGCACTCGACCGGCATCATGAGCGCGTTGGTGTCCATGCAGACGACCGCCATCTACTCCTTCAACGTGCCGATCCCGATGAGCCGCCAGCGCGTGCCGACCCGGCGGTTCATTGCGATCTTCGCGCCGACGGGCGCACAGACCGGCCGCTTGAGCGAGACCTCACATTCGCCCGCACGGGCGCTCGTGACCGCTCCGACGGTGGTGGCGGTGCCGATCGTCATCATCAGCGGCTCGCCAGTCGAGATCTCATCGATCGAGTTGCCTTCTTCGGCGCCGACGACCCGCTCCAAGAGGTCGACGTCCATCGTGAAGCTCTCCCAGGTCGGCGGGAGCGTTCCGGGGAGCCCGGCGATCTGGCCCGCAAGCGCGTCACCTTTCGTCAGGCTGGGATCGAGCCCGGTACCCACGCCCAGCAGGCCGCCGGGGACCGCCCGGTCGACCTGCTCGCCGCCGGCCTGGATCGACCGAATGTCCGTCCGGATGGGGCGCCACTCGGACTGGCCGCCCTCCTCGACCTCGCGGCCCGGCCGGACCTCGAGCTCGTCGCCGACTTCGAGGTGACCCGAAACGAGGCTGCCACCGATCACCCCGCCGGTGAGCCCCTCCCAGGTCGTGCCGGGGCGGTTGATGTCGAAGCTCCGGGCGACGTGCATCCGCGCCTCGGCGTCGGGGTCGCGCTCGGGGGTCGGGATCTCCTCCTCGATCGCGCCGATGAGGTAGTCGATGTTGACCTCCTGTTGGGCGCTGATCGGGACGATGGGTGCGTCCTCCGCGACGGTGCCCGAGACGAACTCCTTGATCTGCTCGTAGTTCTCCTCGATCCGGTCGCGATCGACCAGGTCGACCTTGTTCTGGGCGATGACGACGTTCTCGATCCCGATGATGTCGAGCGCCATCAGGTGCTCCTCGGTCTGAGGCTGGGGCACCTCCTCGGTGGCGCTGACCACCAGTACCGCCCCGTCCATGATCGAAGCCCCCGAAAGCATCGTCGCCATCAGCGTCTCGTGGCCCGGCGCGTCGACGAACGAAACCGTCCGGAGGACCTCGCTCTCGCTTCCGTCCGGACAGGTCTCCTCGACGGTGTAACAGTCGGGCTCCTCGACGCCCGGACACCGCCGGAACGTCGCGTCCGCATAGCCCAGCCGGATGGAGATCCCCCGTTTCATCTCCTCGGAGTGCTGGTCGGTCCACGAGCCCGACAGCGCCTGTACCAGCGTCGTTTTACCGTGGTCGACGTGGCCGACCAGTCCGATGTTCACCTCCGGTTGCCGTTGTTTCTCCGCCAGTGTAGCCTCCATAGTAATTTGGTGAGTGTTCGCCCCGAACGACTGATAAACCTACTGTTCTCCTACCTACGTCGGGTGTGAACGTCCAACGTGACCGCCGGTGAACCGGCAGCGAGATAGGGCTGAACCGACAACCCGCAGCCGATGGGAAGACGCGTTCTCGGTGTCGCCGGCGTGCTGGTGTTCGTCTCGGCGGCGATCCACCTCGCGGTGGGTATCACCGGACTGATCGAAGCGATATCTGGGGATAGCTCGGCGCTACTACCCGCGCTCTACGTGCTGGGTGGACTGGCCGCGCTCGGACTGCTCGGCGTGATCGCACTGACACCGGCCACCACGACCGCGTATGCGGCCGGCGCGGGGCTGATGGGGCTGTTCTTGCTCGCCTACGCCGACGTTCATGCCTTCGGCGTCGCCGAATCCACCCTCGGCATCGAGGTTCACGATCACGACGGTGGACAGGCCGCTGGCGGTGAGGGACACAGCCACGATCACGGCGACGGACACAGCCATGCTCACGACGGGGACGGACACAGTCACGACGGCGGACACAGTCACGATCACGGGCGGAGTGAAACAGACCACGGCCACGACGAGGGCACGGTCCCGATCCTCGCCGAGCATCTCCGCGACGACGCCTACGCGCTGGTCTCGAAGGCCGCCGAAGCCGGTGCAGCCGTCCTGTTCGCCGTGCTCCTCGCGCTGGATCGCTGACTCAGAGGACGTCGAGGACGAACACCGAGAGGTATAGTTGGCCGAGACCGGCGACGACCATCACGACGCCGGCCAGCCGCCGCAACCGAGCGCCGTAGCCCACGAACCGTTCGGTGCCGAGCGCGACCCCGACGCCGGTTGCGACGGTCGTCGCGACCATGAGCAGGCTCACGCCGGCCGCATACGCGCCCATCACGAGCGCCGCCTCCCCAGGCGGACGGGCGATCGCACCGAGGAACACGCCGAGGACGACCGGAACGACACAGCCGGCCGCGGCCAGGGCGTAGACCGCGCCGAATATCGCAAAGCCGAGGACGTCTGTCCGGCGCTTCGGGAGTGCGACCCGTATTGAGGGGCCTCTATCGAGCGCGACGAGCAGTCCGACGGCCACGAGTGCCGCCCCGATGACGGGTTCAAGGAGGACCAGCCGCTCGAAGCCCGTCTGGCCGACGCCGACGGCGACCGCCGCGAGCGCGCCGAAGACGGCGAGGACGCCCGCACCGGCGGCGAGCCCTCGAACCAGCGCGCCGCCGACGGGTCGGCGCTCGTCCGTCTCGGCCCGCGAGACGTAGTAGCCGACGTAGCCTGGGAGCAAGGGGTAGGCACACGGCGAGAAGAAGGTCGCGACCCCGGCGCCGAACGCGAAGGCCGTCGTCCCGAGGAGTTCGGGATCCATCTACCGGGCGTCCTCGATCGCCGCGAGGAGTTCCTCGCTCTCGGCCAACCCGGTGTGGCTCCACGTGACCGTGTTCTCGCCGTCGAGAACCACCGCGGTCGGCAGGCGGGTCACGTCGTGGCGCTCGGTGAGTTCGTGGTCGGCGTCGTGGACGACCGTCCACGCCCCGTCGTGTTCGGCCCACCACTCGGCGACCGCCTCGGGCGCGAGGGTGGTACCGACGGGTTCGTTCGTGATCGAGAGAAACTGGACCCCTTGGATCCGCTCGTGGGCCTCGACGAGTGCGGGCATCTGCGTCTCACAGGGACCGCACCACGTCCCGAAGAAGTCGAGGAAGCTCACCGTACCGGGCTCGGGAACCCGCACCTCGCCGGCCTCGCTGCCGGGGGCCTCGATCGCGTCGAGCGTCACCGGCTCGTAGCCGGTTCCGAGCGAGGTCGAGGAGACCGCCCACGCGCCCGCGCCGACGACCCCGGCGCTCGCCACGCCCGCGAGGAGATCGCGCCGGCGCATCAGTTCCCGGCGACCCGCGAGAAGTCCTCGACGACCCGCGAGGTCTCGGGCACGCCGGCGTAGGCACGCTCGACGTAGGCATCCCGGTTGACGAGGTAGGTGATCGGGTAGTGGTCGAAGGCGTACTCGCCCATGTCGTGGCCCGAGTGGTTGCCCTGCAGCTCGCTGGAGTCGATCCGCTCGTACTCGACGCCGTAGGTGTCGGTGACGACCTCGCGGGCGCGCTCTTCGCTTTCGGGCCGCAGGAAGTGCCAGTTCTCGGCCTCGTAGTCGACGCCCTGGGCCTCGCCGTACTCCCGGAGGACGTCGGCGGTGTCGCGCTCGACGTCGAAGGTGGTCGCGAGGAAGGCGACCTCGCCCGTATAATCGTTCTCGACGGCATCGGCCTGTGCGTGGCGAAGCACCTGCGTCAGCGCGGGACAGATCCCGTCGGGACACCGGGTGTAGATGAACGTCATCAGGACGACCCGCTCGCCCTCGAAGTCAGCGGTCGAGACCTCCTGCTCACGAAGCGGGTCGGGAAGCGTCGTTTCGGGGAACTCCTCGCCGAAGGCGGGGTACGGCAGGTCCTCGCTGTCCGCGCCCTGGTCCTCGGGCTCGCCGAGGGTCGTGTCCTGTGCGCCCCGCCCCAGACAGCCGGCAGCGAAGGCCCCCGCGGTCACCGCAGTTCCGCGGAGATACGTACGCCGGTCCATGGTCGCCCTCGGGTGCGGGGACAGTTAGCCCCGTTGGTTCGTCCGTCGAACGTCGAATCAGTTCAGTTCGGACTCGATGGCCTCGCGCAGCTCGTCGGCGCCCGGAGCCTCCAGTTGCTGGTCGTTGACCGCCACCGTCGGAGTGACCGTCACGCCCCGGTCCGCGGCGGTGGCCGCGCTCTCCGTGAGCTGTTCGCAGAACGGGCCGTCCTCGATGGCCGCCCGGATCGGCTCCTCCGCTGCACCGAGTTCGGCCGCCAGTCCCGCAACGTTGTCAGCGGAGTACTCGCCTTGGTGCTGGAAGACCTCCTCGACGAACGTGTAGTACGGCCCCACACCCGTCTCCTCGAAGAGCGCGAGCGAGGCGTTCGCGACCTTCCAGGACCACTCGCCGTGAAAGGGCAGGTCGTGGTGGTCGTAGGCGATCGCACCGTCCTCGACGTAGCCCGCGACCGCGTCGGGATATACTTCCGTGGCGTACTGTCCGCAGCCCGGACACTCGAAGTCCTTGTAGGCCGTGACCGTCACGTCGCTCTCGGGATCGCCCGCGAGGGGGACCTCGACGCTGCGTTGCTCACCCGAACACTCGCGTTCGTCGTCACTGCCGTTTCCGCCGGAACCACCGCCGAGACAGCCCGCGAGCCCGCCCGCCGACAGCGTACCGGCGCTCGCGAGCAGCGCCCGCCGGGAGAATCCATCCATGGTCATCGATTCGGCGGAGGCCGGGTTAGACCTGTCGTTCCCGGCGCCCTTTTCTCGATCGACTTCCTATCCAGTCCGTGCGCGAGTTCGCCTTCGAGCTGTCGTTATGTGCCCACCTCGAAGACGAGGGTGGAATCGTCGCCCGACAGCTCGGCGGCGCGGTCGCCGCGCCGGGGAGCCGGATCCTCGACATCGTCCACGTCGAAGCCGGCCCGGAGTTCGACGCGCGGGCGGCGATCACTCCCGAAACGATTCCCGCCCGGGCGATCGAGGCCGCGGTCGGCGTCGGCAGGGCCCGCCCGGTGAACGAGCTCGCTCCCGCCGACGCGACCTACGCCCGCGCGGGGATCGAACGCGCTGTCGACGTGGGATTCTTCAAGCGAGAACGTCGCGGCGGCCGCGAGTACGTCCGTCAGACGACTCGTTATCCCGATGAGTGGTTTTCGACCGTTACCGCCATCGAGAACAAACCCGATCTCTCGACCCCGGGCGATCTCGAACGCCAACTCCGCTTCGACGTTTCGCTGGGGCTGGTCGATCGGGTGGTGCTCGCGACCGGGAGCTACGTCACCCGCGCACACCTGAACAGGATCCCCGAACCAGTCGGCGTGTGGCGGTTCGTCGACGGCAAACGGGAGGTGATTCGCGAGCCGCAATCGCTCAATCCTGGGGACTGGGGCGTCGAGCTTCGCGAGCAGAGATCTATCCGAACCGACGTTTCGATGGTTCCACCCGGGGAGAAAGCACGAAAGCGCCGCCGGATCGCCGAGCGCGCCTACGGGAAGGGCTGGCGGGTCGCCCCGCCGGCGTGCGCCGAGGGAAGCGTCGAAACGCACGCGGGCGCGAGCGTCCCCTACTGTACCCACTACGACCGGATCGTCGACCCCGGCGAGTGTGGCCCCTCGTGTCCGGGCTACGAGCCCGACGACCCGCCCGCGGCTGATCTCGATGACGAGCGCGACCGACGCACCCCGTGGATCGCAGAACCCGCCGGAACCAAGCGCCGACAGGCCGGTCTCGATCGGTTTCGCTGACGGTCCCGGAGGCCGGCTGACGATCGAGCGCGAGCACGTCGCCGGGATCGTCCGGCCGAGCGAAACTCAGCCCGAACCCTGAATCGGCGCGCTCGCCAGCCCGACCGGCCCGGCCGCCTCCGTGCGCGGAGTTCGGTGAGCGAGGGGCGGGTCATGAGGGATGGACCGGCCGGTTCAGTCGTTCGAGTCGTGGCGCGCGCAGATCGGCGTCACCTGCGGACCGCGATCCGTGAGCACGACCTCCGCGTCGATCTCGAACACCTCCGCGAGCAGGTCCTCGGTGACGACCTCCTCGGGCGTTCCGCGCGCCTGTATCCGGCCGTCCTTCAACGCGACCATGAAGTCGGCGTGGCGGGCGGCCTGCTCGATGTCGTGAAGCACGAGCACGACCGTGATCTCGCGCTCCTCGCGCAGCGTCTCGACGATCTCCATCACCTCGAGCTGGTGGTGCAGATCGAGGAAGGTCGTCGGCTCGTCCAGAAGGAGGACGTCGGTGTCCTGGGCGAGCACCATCGCGATCCAGACGAGCTGTTTCTGCCCGCCGCTCAGGCTGCTCACTTCCCGGTCGCGCAGGTGATCGATCCCCGCAAGCGAGATGGCGTCCCGGACCGCACACTCGTCCTCATCGGTGACCTGATCGAAGAAGCCCCGGTGGGGGTATCGGCCGTGATAGACGAGCTCCTCAACGCTGATCGAGCCCGGCGAGACGTTCTCCTGGGAGAGCAAGCCCAGTTTGCGTGCGAGCTCCTTGGCCCCAAGCTGGTGGATCTCGCGACCGTCGAGAACCACCGAGCCGCCATCAAGCGCGAGCTGGTCGGCAAGCCCCTTCAACAGCGTGCTCTTTCCGGAGCCGTTCGGACCCACGAGGGCGCTGATCTCGCCCGGCGGGACGACGAGCGATTCCCCGTCGATCACCGGCTCCGAGTCGCCGTAGCCGATGGTGAGCTCCTCGCCCGCGAACGTCGCTCCCCGCTCGTAGTCGGGGAGGTCGCTCGTGCGGGTGTCGGTCGAAGCGGTCGATGCGCCGAATCTCGTTCGAAGGGTTCCATGTCCTGTCATCATATCTCACCGAGTTGCTGTTTCTTCCGCATCAGATAGAGGAAATACGGCCCGCCAACCAGCCCGGTAACGATCCCGACGGGGATCTGGACCGGGCTGAACGCCAGGCGCGCGCCCACGTCGGCGGCGACCATCAGCGCCGGGCCGGCGAACAGACAGCCGACGACGAGGCGCTTGTAGTCGCTGCCGACGACGTTGCGAACCACGTGGGGAACGATCAGGCCGACGAAGCTGACGATCCCCGCCGCGGCGATGCTCGCGGCGGCGGCAAGCACCGCGACACCCGAGAGTGCGAACCGGACCTTCTCGACGGACATCCCGAGCGCGCTCGCGGTGCGCTCCCCTAGTAAGAGAACGTTCAGCTGGCGCGAGCTCACGAGCGAAAGCGCCATCGCGACGACCGTCCAGGGCAGCACCATCCGGACCTGTTGCCAGTCGGTGCCCGTAAGCGAGCCGGTCGTCCAGGAGATCGCCTCCTGGACGACGCCGATGTCGTCGGCGAAGAAGAAGATCCCCGTCTGTAAGGAGTTCAGGACGGTGCCGACGATGACGCCCGCGAGCACCAGTCTGACCGGACTCGTCCCGCCCTTCCAGGCGATGGCGTAGACCAGGAGAAAGGCCGCGGCGCCGCCGACCGACGCGATCAGCGGCAGCAGCGTCGACAGCCCGCTGAAGACCACGAGCGTCAGCAGGATCATCAGCCCCGCGCCCGAGGAGACCCCGAGGATGAAGGGACTGGCCAGCTCGTTCCGGGTCACCGCCTGAAAGATCGCCCCCGAGACCGCGAGGTTCATCCCGACGAACGCACCGACGAGCACCCGCGGCAGGCGGATGTTCCAGACGATCAGCGTCTCGCGGGAGAGCTCGACACCGGCCGAGGAAAAGCCAAGCGTCGCCGCGAGCCCCTCGCCCAGCAGCAGGTCAGCGATCACGCCCGGATTCGTCCAGACGACGGGGTCGAAGACCGCACCCCAGGCCTGCCCGAGGCTCATCGAGTACGCGCCGAAGCTCACCTGCACCAGCCCCGCGAGCACGACGATGACCATGCTCGCAGCCGCGAGCAACAGAAGCTGGCCGTCGGCGAGCCACGCGAACCGCCCCAGGCGAGTCGAGCGCTCGACGCCGTCCTCGCCCGCCATCTCAGACCCGCCTCACGAGGTGATCCCGGACGGCGCGCTGGCACTCGCCACACAGGTCGTCCATGCGCACCCCGGTGACGAGCACCGGATGTCCGACCGGGAGCCCGTCGTAGAGATACCCGATCAAGTCTCGATGACGGAGTCCCGCCCGCCCGCCGGCGCCCGTCGTCTTACCGAGATGCGTCTGGCGGCTGGCACCCAAGTCGTCACAATCGGCTCGGAAGGCCGCGAGGCGGGCGTGGCGTTCGGAAAGCGCCTCGAACCCGCAGTCCGAAAGCGCCGTCTCGTTTTCCTCGAGTAGCCAGTTCCGGATGGGGTCGAGAGCCTCGCTCGCGCGTTCGAGCGAGTCGGCCTCGGCGTCGAGCGCGCGGTCCATCGCGACGAGCTCATCGCGGCGCTGATCGACTTCGGCCCGGACCGCGCGCTGAAGCGCCGGCGTCGGCCCGCCGGTCGTGAGCGCGCACGCGATCTCCTCGCCCAGTTCCGCCGCGAGCAGCTCCCCGCGCGGGCGGTCCTCACAGACCGGTGCGATCGTCTCGGTGAACGCCTCGCGGATCGGACGGGAGGCGCTCGTACCCGAGGAGACGAGCGTCTCGCCGATCCCATCGGATCTCGGTTGCGAGGGAGTCGATTCGAGTCGAGTACGAAACCGGTCGTAGGCGTCGCGCTTTTCGGCGACCGCCTCGCGTTCGCGCTCGACTCGCGTCCGCGCCCGGTCGATGTAGGTCCTCATTGTCCGGTGACGATCTCGGCGACGCGTTCTCGGTCGAACAGCTCTCCTTCGACCCCGTAGACCTGGCCCGCGGCTCGCTCGGTGAGCACGAGGTTCGTGATCGGTCCCTGATAGAGCGGTCCACCCCGATAGACGTCGCCGTTTGCGACCGCGGTGAGGCTGCTCGCGACGTCGTTGTCCGCCATGAACGAGACGACGGTGTCGTTGAACTCCTCGGCGGTTTTGGCCTCCTGGCCCCGCAGGAGCAACACGTCGGGATCGACCTCCAGCAGCGTCTCGAAGTCGAGTTCCCCGCGATTGCTGTGGAAGTCCTCGACCTCCGAGCGCGCGAGCGCGTCGCGCACGCCCAGGTCACGCCACTGCTTGAAGCTCGTCCCCTCGCTGATCACGTACGGCAGGAAGGTCTCAGGCGCGTCGCCGTCGGCCCACAGCACGGCGACTTCGGGGCGGTTCTCCTCCGGCGGGACGACCTCCTCGACGCGCCCCTGGAACTCCTCGTGGAGCGTGGCGAACTGCTCGTAGCGCTCCTGTTCCTGAAAGGCCTGCGAGAGCTTCTCGAATGCCTCGTACAGCGTGTAGTACTGGTAATCGTCGTGCCAGTCGTACTCCCGCGAGAAGACGCTGTTGCCGAAGAAGGGCCCGACGCTCCCGTGTATCTCGTCGATGTCGGCCTGCTCCCAGCCGCTGTAGCGGTTCAGCAGGAAGTTCGGGTCGATGACGTGGACGTCGGCGTCGAGCTCGTAGAACAGCTCCTTGTCGACGCCGTCCTGATAGAGGTCGGTCATCCCGCTCGTATCGACCGAGACGTCGGGGATCTCGTCGTAGTACTGCGTGTGATAGCGGTCGGTCAACCAGAGAGCTTGCGGGGGTTCGTAGCCCAGCGCGACCCCCATGTCCGCCCAGCTACCGTTGTTCGCGACCCAGGTCCCTGGGGGTGCATCGAACTCGACCTCGCCGACCGGCTCCATCGAGACGGTGTAGGGCCCCTCGGATTCCGCGTTTCTATCGGATCCGGACTCCGTTTCGTTCCCGCCGGACCCGCCGCCGTTTCCGGCGTTGCTCCCGCCGATACAACCCGCGAGCGCCCCCCCACCCGCGACGGCTCCGCCGTACGTCAGGTACTGACGCCGCGTCATCCCTCCGTCTCCTGCCATGTAAATTAGGGCTACCTAAAAGTACAAAGGCGTTTCGACTTTTCAGTCGTCCTAAAAGGCAGATCGTCGGACCGTCGTCGATCAGAGCTCGTAGCGTTCGCCGTCGACCGCAAGCGGATCACGGAAGGCCTCCTCGGACGGGTAGAAATGGGCGAGGTGGACCAGCCGTGTCCGCTCGGCGTCGAGCTCCGCGGCCAGATCGAGCGCCCCCTCGCGGGTCATGTGCTTGGTGCCGAAGGTGCGGGGAACGCCCGTGGAATCGAGGTGTCGCCCGCCGATGGGGTGGTTCTCACAGAGCGAGGCGGGGACGATCGCGTCCGCAAGCAGCAGGTCCGGATCCGCCAACGCCTCCCGGGAGCGGTCGGGCACGTCGTAGCTGGTGTCGCCGGTCAACGAGAGCTTCGCGCCCTCGCCCTCGACGACGAGCCCGTAACAGTGAAGCGGCGGGTGGTCGACCGGCACGAGCGTCACGTCGAACCCGCAGGCCTCGAACGTCTCGAAGGGCGCCTGATCGTGGACGGTGATCCGGTCGAGGTAGTCGTATTTGTCCCGAACGGTGTCGGCGACGCTTTCGTCGGTTGCGGGATCGACCTCGCTTGCGGCGTGAACCGGTAAGTCGTCGAACAGCCGGTAGGCGTTGCCCAGCCCGTCGAGGTGGTCGAAGTGGATGTGACTGATCACCATCGCGTCGGGCAGGGGAACCTCCTGGGTGAGGAACTGATACCGGAAGTCGGGGCTGGCGTCGATCAGCAGCGACTCGCCGGTCGTCTCGTTGGTAACGTGAACCGAGTTCCGACTGCGCTCGACGCCGAGTTCTCGGGCGCGCTCGCAAGTGTCACACTCACAGCCGGGTGTCGGGGTACCGGTGGTGTCGCCGGTCCCGAGCAGCGTGACCTTCACGCGCGCCACCTCCGGTGGTTCGCGTATACCGGGAGGGCACACTCGCGCGCGACGGGGAACCGATCGACCGCGTCCATCAGTGGTCGTGGTCGTGATCGTGGTCGTGGCCGCTGGGATCGCCGCCCGCGACCAGCGCCTCGTGGTCGCCTTCGATCATGTCCAGGTCCTTCAGCGTGTCCCGTTCCTCGAAGTCCGTGACGGCGTCGAGCAGGTCCCGTTGGGTCAACGTGCGGCGGTTCTCGGTCAGGGCCTCCAGTACCGCCTCGCGAAGCACCATCCGTAGGTCGCTGCCGGTCAGGCCTTCGGTGATCTCGGCGACCTCATCGGGATCGAACCCGGTGATCTCCATCTCGCGGGTGATCACCGAGAAGATGTCCGAGCGCATCCCGCTGTCGGGTTTGGGGAAGTTGACGATCTCGTCGAAGCGTCGCCACGCGGCGGCGTCGAGCTGATCGGGGTGGTTGGTCGCGCCGATCAACAGCACGTC
>NZ_RDQG01000006.1 GCF_003697815.1 Halalkalicoccus subterraneus
ACCAGGAGTACATCGAGCAGAAACTCGAGGAGCAGGAACGCGAAGAGATCTTCCGCATGAAGAAGATCAAGGACAAGAAGGAAGAAGAGGAGAAGGAAGCCGAGGAATCGGACGTGACCGAGGGCGAGCCGATCCCCGCGGACGACTGATCACTTACCCGCTTTCATCCCACTTCCCCTCTCGATTTCATGGACTGTGCTACCTGCGGCGGCGAGACGCTGCTCGTTTCCGCATCCGATCTCGGTGCGTATCTACCGGACGAGCCAGAAACCGTCGCCGTCTGTCGAACGTGTCTCACAGTCGCGCCCGCCGAGACCGACGCGACCGACGACCCCTCGGACGTTACAGCGCTCTCGACCGGGCTGCCCGACGATCCGGACACCGCGCTGGCGCTCGCGCTGTTGGTGACGCTCTGTGAGTCGCTCGCGTTGTATCGCTCGGAGATCGAGGATCTCGTCGAGCGCATCGAGCTCGCTGGCGTCGACCCGCTGTCGGCGCTCGACCACCTGCAGAACGATCCCACCGTCGATCTCGCACTCGACGTCGAGCGCCGGCGACACCAGCTCGTACAGCTGCTTCGGTAGCTTTCGGCGCGTTTAGACGCCGGTCTCGTAGCGGAGGATGCCTGCGATCCCGCCGAAGGCGTCGTAGAGCTGTTCGCCCTTTTCGAAGTCAGTCGAGATGAACTTCGTCTCGGTGCCGCGCTGTTCGGCGATCGCGATCAGGTGTTCGATGACGTCCTCGCGTTCCGTGACCTCGGCCTCGGAGCCGTCTTCACACTCGTGCTCGGGGGTCGAGTGACGCTGGTCGACGACCTCGTACTCCTCCTGTGCTCCACAGTCGTACGTGACGACGTCCTTGCGGAGGTCCTCGCTGATCAACAGGCGGTCGACCGACCCCATCACGAGGTTCCTGCGGGTGGGCTCGAAGCCGTAGGTCGCGAGCCCGCCATCGTGGAGCTGTTTGAAGAACTCCTCCATCTGGTTCTTGTCCTTCATCACCTCGGCGTCCGCGAGCGCGTCCTGGGCGGCGTCGACTAGGTCGTAGAGGCCGGACTCGTCGGTGTAGGAGACGTCGAATTTCCCGAGGACCTGATCCTGAAGCTCGTGGTGGAGGTAATCGCCGTCGAGGAACTCGTCTTTCGTGGGCGAGGGACCGCCGACAAGCACGCCCTCGAGGTCGTGGCGCTCGGGGACGAACAGGTCGTTTGCCATCCCTGCGACCTCCTGGTAGAAGTTGTCGATCGCCTCCAGGCGCAGGCGAGCGAACCGTTGGGCGGACTGGCCACCCTTTCGTTGCTTGCCCGGCACCAGCGAGGAGGCGGACTTGACGGGTTCGACGCGTTTACCCCGGAGCCAGCCGACGTTGGCCTCGCGCCTGTCGAGGACGACCAGGCCGTACAGCCCCTGGTCGGCGAGCATGTGCTCTAAGGGGTCGGTCAGGAAGTCGGAATCGCAGTGATATCGGAACGACTCGACGGGCTGGGGCGGGCTCTCTAACACTCGGGTGATCATCTCGGTCTGGCCGCCGCCCGAATCGACCGCACCGGAAAACAGCACCATGCCGTTCTCCGGCGGATAGGTATCGTAGTACTTCAGCCGGTCCTTGATGCTCGTCAGGGCGTCCTGGACGTTCGTCCGGGTCTGTTTGGACTTGATGTTCGAGGCCTCGGAGTGTTCCTGGGTGATGTGGGCGGCCACGTCGGAGACCTGTCTGTCGTCGGGGACGTAGATCGTCACCAGCTGGGTGCCCGACCCCTCGAAGTCGTTCAGCTCCTCGATCACCCGCCTGAACTCGTATTTCTTCCTATCGGACTCCTCCGTGTCCTGACCACTCATTACTGTATATAGCCCGTCCAGCCGGTAAGTACCCTTTGACCGGGCGTGTTGTCCCCTTCGGCGGGGGCATCGACCGGCCGTCTCACATCGACTCGGGCGCTTCGACCCCGAGAACCGAGAGGGCGTTTGCGATGGTGTGGCGCGACGCCGCCACGAGTGCGAGGCGTGCCTCGGTGAGCGCCTCGTCCTCGGAGAGCACCTGACACTCCCGGTAGAAGGCGTTGAACGTTTCGGCGAACTCGCGGGTGTAGGTTGCGACCTGATGGGGCTGGCGGTCCTCCGCTGCGGATTCGATCACGGCCGGGAACCGTGCGATCACCTCGATCAGGTCCCGTTCTTCGGGGCTGTCGAGCAACGCGGGATCGACCGTACCGGGTTCGCCGTCCGCCTCACCGAGGATCCCACAGGTCCGGGCGTGGACGTACTGGACGTAGGGGGCCGACTGGGCCTCGAAGTTCAGCGCGCGATCCCACTCGAAGGTGATCGCCTTCGAGGGCTGTTTCGAGACGATGTCGTAGCGAACCGCACCGATCCCGACCTGCCGGGCGATGCGCTCGATGTCGTCCTCGGTGAGGTCGTCGTCGCGGATCCGGTCGTCGAGCCGGGTTTCGACCTCCTCGCGCGCACGGGAAACCGCCTCGTCGAGCAGGTCGTCGAGGTCGACACCCGTGCCCGCGCGGGTGCTCATCTTGCCCTCCGGGAGGTTGACGTAGGAGTAAAACATCGAATCCAACCGGTCGGTGTCGTTGCCGAGCAGATCGAGCGCGGCGGCCAGTTGCTGTGCTTGCAGCTTGTGGTCCTCGCCCAACACGGTCACCGCGTGGTCGTACTCGTCGAACTTCCACTCGTGGTGGGCCAGATCGCGGGTCGTATAGAGCGAGGTACCGTCCGAGCGCAGGAAGACGAGGTTCTTCTCGAAGTCGGGCAAGTCGAGCTGCCAAGCGTCCTCCTCGTAGACCGCCTCGTCGAGGGCCTTGAGCCGGGTAACGAGGTCCTCGACGCTCCCATCGCGGATGAAACGTGTCTCCTTGACGAACTCGTCGAACTCGGCGGGCAGTCGCGAGAGGGACTCGCGCATCCCGCCCAGTACCGTGTCGACGACGTGTTCGACCCGCTCGTAGGTCGCCTCGTCGCCCTCCTCAAGCCCCTGCATGATCGACTGGATCTCGGCTTCGGCGGCCTCGACCTCCTCCTCGGGGGCCTCCTCCAACACTCGATTCCCCTTGCGGTAGTACCGAACCAGGTCGTAGTCGGCCTTTTCGCGGTCGGGTTCCGGGAGGTCGCCCTCCTCGAACGTCTCGTAGGCCCAGGTGAAAACGGCCATCTGGCGGCCCGCATCGTTGACGTAGTAGTGGCGCTCGACGTCGTTGCCCGCGAAATCCAGCAGCCGGGCGATCGAATCCCCGATGATCGGGTTGCGCGCCCGGCCGACGTGGACCGGTCCGGTGGGGTTCGCACTGGTATGCTCGACGACCACCTCCTTCCCGGTTGGTTCGAGCCGGCCGTAGCTCCCTTCGCGGGCGGTTTCGAGGGTTTCCCCGTAGTAGGCGTCGCTCGCGTGGAAGTTGACGTATGGCCCCTGTGTCTCGACGCCCGCGAGGTACTCATAGCCCTCGACGCCGATCGCTTCGGCGAGTTCTCCGGCGACCTCTGGGGGGGCCTTTCCGGCTTCGCCGGCGAGTCGGAAGGCGACGCTCGATGCGAGGATCGCCTCGACGTCTTCGGGCGGTTCTTCGAGCCCGAGATCACCGGTCGGCAGCGAGAGCGCCGTGAGCGCCTCCGTGAGCGCTTCGGCGGCCTCC
The DNA here is from genome assembly GCF_003697815.1 of Halalkalicoccus subterraneus. Classification (NCBI taxonomy): domain Archaea; kingdom Methanobacteriati; phylum Methanobacteriota; class Halobacteria; order Halobacteriales; family Halalkalicoccaceae; genus Halalkalicoccus; species Halalkalicoccus subterraneus. The sequence goes on from NZ_RDQG01000006.1 coordinate 3,641, forward strand.
TCACGGAACGAAAGGAACATACTCGCCGTTCAGGAGCGTCGAATAAAGCCGTTTTCAATCGGCGAGACCGGCGAGTTCGCCGGCGGGTTCGAGCGCGATCAGAGGGTCTCGGACGCTGGAGACCTCGACTGCGTCCATACGGTACGTACGTGGTGGCTGCCGCCCGGAGTTCCGGTTCCGGTTCCGGTTACAAAGCGGCGGGACTAGTAGGGCATCTCGTCGATGAGCACGACCGCCTCGCCGTCGATCAGCGTCGCGCCGTCGGCGGTCGTGACGTTCGCGGCCAGCCGGTACTTGTCCTCACCGAGGTCCTCGACGATCTCGCAGCGCGCGGTCAGAACGGAGCCGATCTGCGCCGGTCCCTTGAACTCCATGCTCTCCGAGAGGTAGATCGTCAACCCCGGCAGGCGCGCGAGGGCGGCGCTGATCAGTCCGGCGACCAGCGTCCCGTGGACGATTCGCCCGCCGAAACGCGACTTCTCGGCGAAGCGCTGGTCGAGATGCAGGCGGTTGGTGTCGCCGCTTGCCTGTGCGAAGGCGTGGACGTCCCTGTCGGTCAGGGGTTTCGTGAACTCGACGTACTCGCCGACGGCGAGGTCCTCCCTGGTGTCGACAGAGCGCTCCATCGACCAGTCGGTAGAACCGTACGTCAGCGAAGTGATCGGGGCGGGATCCTGTTCAGCTTCGGCGGGCGAAGAGAGACCCATCCCCGCGAGGATCGCTCGATTGGCCTCGACGTAGCTGTTGACGACGTGTTTCGAGGCGTCCGACCACGAATCGACGAACTCACCCATCGGCGTCTCCTCGCCGCTTTCGCTCTCGCTCATCGGTTCCCTCCTCTGAGAACGGAGGGTTGTGGACGACACGTGGACCGAACAGTGTGTGCCATATATACCCATGGTGGCAGGATCACCTTAAGTACATTGAACCTAAACGGGGCGCTTTTCAGGGCGCCCCACCAACGGAGTTCCCATGAGCGGCCCGAAGCAGGTGTCCTCTCCGGACTACCACAGCGAGAACCACACCGCCGCCCAGACCTGCGGGTGGACTGCCAACGCCTTGCGGGGCGAGGGAAAGTGCTACAAATACGCCTTCTATGGTATCGAATCCCATCGCTGCATCCAGATGACGCCCGTCGTCAAGTGCAACGAGCGGTGTGTCTTCTGCTGGCGCGATCACCAGGGTCACGCCTACGAACTCGGCGACGTCGAGTGGGACGATCCCGAGGCCGTCGTCGACGCGAGCATCCGGCTCCAGAAGAAACTGCTCTCGGGCTTCGGCGGCAACGACGAGGTCCCACGGGAGGTCTTCGAGGAGTCGATGGAGCCACGGCACGTCGCCATCTCGCTCGACGGTGAACCCACGCTCTATCCGTATCTGCCGGAACTCATCGACGCCTTCAGTGATCGAGGAATCACCACGTTCCTCGTCTCCAACGGGACCGACCCCGAGATGCTCGCGCGCTGTGATCCCACCCAACTCTACGTCAGTGTCGATGCCGCCGAGCGCGCCACGTTCGACCGGGTCGTGCGGTCGGTCGAGGACGACGCCTGGGAGCGGTTGATCGACACGATGGACGTCCTCGCCGGGAAAGACGACACCCGGACTGTCCTCCGAACGACGCTCGTCGGCGGCGAGAACATGCATGACCCCGACTGGTACGCCGCCTTTTATGACAGAGCCGACCCCGACTTCGTCGAACTCAAAGCCTACATGCACGTTGGCCATTCACAGGGCCGACTCGACCGTTCTGCGATGCCGGACCACGAGGACGTGGTTGCGTTCGCCGAGGACGTTCGGGAGTACATGCCCGACCACGAGTACCTCAACGACGTGCCGGTCTCGCGGGTCGCGCTGCTCTCGAAGACCGAGGAGACGTGGGTGCCGAAGTTGAAGAAAGGAAGCGAGTTCTGGGAGGACGACCCGCTCGCGGCCGACTAGCATCTCATTTCCGGTACGCATCCCAAACACGATACGCTTATACCGAACGTTCCCGAAGCCCGAGGTATGTCCCAAACCGCGGTACGGGGAATCGAGTCCGACGAACTCCTCGCCCTCCGGCAGTTGGGGTTGGACGGCGCGCTCTCGGGGGAGGCGAAGATCTCGTGTTCGGCACTCGCCGACAGGTTAGAGACGTCGAGTCAGACCGCTTCTAGGCGATTACAGGCGCTCGAAGCCGCCGATCTGATCGACCGGGAAACGATCACGGACGGCCAGTGGATCGCAATCACCGAGGCCGGCGAGCGTGCGCTCCGTGCGGAGTACGACGCCTACCGGCGCCTCTTCGAGGGACGGTCGAGCGTCGCCCTCGAGGGGCGCGTTACGGGCGGGATGGGTGAAGGGAAACACTACATCTCGCTTCCGGGCTACATGGCGCAGTTCGGCGATCGACTGGGCTACGAGCCGTTCCCGGGCACTCTGAACGTCGACCTCGACGAGGAGAGCCTCCGGCGACGCGGTGCGATGGAGGCGTTCGAGCCGATCCACATCGACGGTTGGGAGGACGAGGACCGAACCTACGGGCCCTGTGTCTGTTATCCGGCGACCGTCGTCTCCGATTCGGAGACCGAATACGACGGGGCCCACGTAATCGCCCCTGAGCGCACCCATCACGACGAGGACCAACTCGAACTGATCGCGCCGGTGAAACTCCGCGATGAACTCGGACTCGCCGACGGGGATCGCGTCACCGTCCGGGTGGAAGAGAAATGACTCAACGACAGACGAACTCGGCGAAACGGGCCGTCGAGGCGTTTCGCGCCGGCTCGCCCGTGTTGATCCACGACGCCGCAGAGCGCGAGGGCGAGACCGACCTGATCTACCCCGCAGGCGCGGTCAATCCCGCGGACGTCGCGCGGATGCGAAACGACGCCGGCGGGCTGGTCTGTGTCGCACTCTCCTCGAGCGTGGCCGATACCCTCGACCTCCCGTTCGTTCAGGACGTACTCGACCACCCGACTGCGAACGACCACGATCTGGCCTACGACGACCGTTCGTCGTTCTCGCTCACCGTCAACCACCGCGACACCCGGACGGGGATCACCGACGCCGACCGCGCGCTGACGATCACGGCGCTTGCAGAGGCCGCAAGCGACCCCGATCCCGACGGGTTCGCGGAGACGTTTCGCGCACCGGGTCACGTCCACCTGCTGCGAGCCGCCGAGGGATTGCTCAACGATCGCGAGGGCCACACCGAGTTCGGCGTCGCGCTCGCAGAGGCTGCGGACCTGCCGCCCGCGGTCGTCGTCTGCGAGATGCTTGATGACCATACGGGCGAAGCGCTCTCGCCCGCTGACGCGCGGGCGTACGCCGAGCGCCACGACCTCCCCTACCTCGAGGGGCGGGACCTGCTCGGAACGCTCCGCTGACCCGTTCCATCGACCGTGAGGAAACCGCACACTCATTACGGCGGGGTTCGACCGGTCGGATATGGGATTCGACGAGATGGACGTCGATACGATCTGGATGGACGGCGAGTTCGTCGACTGGGACGACGCCCAGATCCACGTCCTGAGCCACGGACTCCACTACGGTACCGGCGTCTTCGAGGGGATCCGTTGTTACGACACCGAGGAGGGCCCGGCGATCTTCCGCTGGGACGAACACGCGAAACGACTCTACGACTCGGGCCAGCCCTACGGACTCGAGATCGACCACGAGCCCGAGGAACTCGAGGAGGCGACCAAGGAACTCATTCGCCGCCAGGAACTCGAATCGTGTTACATCCGTCCGATCGCTTTTTATGGGTACGACAGTCTGGGCGTGGGCCCGGGGGATTGTCCCACCCGGATCGCGATCGCGGCGTGGCCGTGGGGGGCGTATCTCGGCGAGGAGGCCATCGAGGAAGGCGTCGAGGTGAAAGTCTCCTCGTGGCGCAAACACGCCTCGAGTCAGATCCCCACCAACGCCAAGACCACCGGGCTGTACGTCAACAGCATGCTCGCGGGCGAGGAAGCCCGCCGTGAGGGCTACGTCGAGGCGCTCGTCTTGAACAAGGAGGGTAACGTCGCGGAAGGTCCCGGCGAGAACCTCTTTCTGGTCCGCGACGGCGAACTCTACACGCCCGGGCTTTCGGAGAGCATCCTCGACGGCATCACCCGAAACAGCGTCATCGAAATCGCCCGCGATCTGGGGTATACCGTCCACGACGAGGTGACGATCAGCCGTGGTGAGCTTCACACCGCCGACGAACTGTTCTTTACGGGCACCGCCGCGGAGGTCACGCCGATCAAGCAGGTCGACAACGTCACGGTCGGTGAACGTGGGCCCGTCACCGAGGAGATCCAGTCGCGATTCTTCGACGTCGTCGAGCGCCGGACCGACGACTACGACGACTGGTTCAGCTACGTCTGAAACGCCGCTCTAGCTGCTGTCATTTCAGCGACCGACCCACTTGAGTACCAGCAGGGTTCCCTCGAAGAGGGTGACCATCGTCAGCGCGATGATGATGGGTGCCATGCCGGTCGGATCAGGACTGGAGACGAACGCCAGCCCCAGAAACGCCCCCCAGAAGTACAGGCGCTTGTCGGTGAGCCACTGTCTGGTGGTGATTCCCATCATGATCGCGAGCATGATGATCAGCGGGATCTGGAAAACGATGGCGAGATAGGCGATCAGGATCAACATCAGCCCGAAGGTATCGCCCAGCCCGAACGCGATCTCCCCGGCGTCTTGCGAGTAGGTGAGGAAGTAGGTGAAGACGGCGGGCAGGACCACGAAGTACGCGAAGAGCACGCCGACGACCGCGAGCACGAGGCTCGTCGGGACGGCCGCGAGGTAGTACTTGCGCTCGTTTTTATAGAGGCCGGGGCGCATGAACCGGTAGGTCTGATAGACCATCACCGGCAGCGCGATGATCAGTCCCCCTAGACTGGCGACCTTGATCCGCGCGAGGACGAACTCGAGGGGACCGTAGACGCGAGGCTGGGCGACGTTGCCCTCCGGCAGCACGGAGTACCACAGAAAGGTGATGAGCTCGTCGGCGAGCGGGAAGACGACGATGCTGACCGAGCCGGCGACGACGATGACGATCGCCAGCCGTTTTATCATCTCCTCGATGTGATCGGCGAGCGGCATCTCCTGGTCCTCGCTGGGCGCGGAGATGCCCCCGACGTCACCCTCGTCGCCCGTGGCGGCGGCTGTCGAGGTTCCGCCGTCAGCGACGAGATCGTCGGCACGCTGCTCGCCCATTCACCGGGAATACGTGTCCCCTCGGTTATAGGCTTTCTTTCTCGGACCTATCGGCGGACATCGAGAGAACAAGATTGATAACTATCTGTCGGCTATCGTCGGTGAATGTCGAGTTCGATCGTCGACGAGGACACCGCCCGGAGTCTCGACAGCGGGCGACAGACGATCGGCGCGGTACTGTCGACGATCCAGACCCATCTCCAGAAGGTCTTCATCATCTTCGTCGTCGGTTTCCTGGGCACCTTCTACGCACTGCGGGCCGTCGTCTGGGACTGGCTGCGTGCGGTCACCGAATCGGAGATGCCCGCTCAGGTCGCCGCACAACACGAGATCATCGTCACGACGCCCTTCGAGGTAATTCTGCTACAGGCGAAGATCGGGATCGTCGCGGGGATTATCATCGCCATCCCGCCCCTGTTGTACCTCTCCCGGCACGAACTCAGAGCCCGCGGCTACTGGCCCCAGACCCCGATCGCGCGCTGGAAGCTCGTCGGTATCGTGCTCATGTCTATCTCGCTGTTCGCCGCCGGCGTCGCCTATGCCTACGGTCTCTTTTTCCCGCTCATTCTCGGCTTCCTCGCGGAGTTCTCCTACAACGTCGGGATCGATCCGACCTGGTCGATCGTCATGTGGACGGAGCTTCTCGTTTTGTTGACGATCTCCTTCGGGCTCGCCGCCCAGTTGCCGCTCGCGATGACCTCGCTCGCCTACGCCGAGATCGTCCCCTACGAGACCTTCCGGGACAAGTGGAAACACGCGATCGTCGGGATCTTCGTCTTCGGCGCGATGTTCTCGCCGCCGGATCCGATCTCCCAGATCATGTGGGCGCTGCCGTTGATCGTGCTGTATGCCTTCAGTCTCGGAATGACGCGCTTCATCGTCACGCTCAAACGCGGCGGACGGGCGAACGTCGGGCGGACGGTCAAACGGAACGTCGGCACGCTGTTCGGCATCCCGCTGTTGCTCGCGACGGGGCTGTACGCCGCGCTCGTCTCCGGGCTCCTCACGTACACCACCCAACGGTTCCTCCTGCCGCGCGACATCGTCCTGCCCGAGGCACGCTGGCTCCAGGAGCTGCTCGGTGTCCCCCAGCAGGTCGCGCTCGCGGTCGGGGCCGCGGCGATCCTGTTCGTTTTCGTCTTCCTGCTCGTCGGCTTCTACCTGCTCGTGAGCTCCGTCGAGGAGGCACCTGCGGGTTCGACCGGCCGGATGGGCGATCCCGGTGCGATCGACCTCTCGACGCTCGATGCGACCGGCATCGAGGCGGCACCCGCGGCGGCCTTCGAGGAACTCACCGAAAAGGAGGCCCTCGCGCTCGCCCGCGACGCGATGGAGGCGGACAACCCCGAGAAGGCCCAGGCGATCCTCGACCGGTTCGACGCGGTTCACGGGACCGACGACAGCGAAGGAACGACGGCCGAGGCCGTCGGCGATACCGAGGGCGAGGCGGCGAATGCGGACACTGACGCTACCGATGACGATGAGGACGAGGACGTCGGCGGAGTCCTGACGGGGACGGCCTCCGGGATGTTCGCGGCGTTCTCCGACGAGAAGGACGAGGACGACATCGGCGGCTACATCTACGACGTCAAGTATATCGCCGACAGCCTCCGTTCGCGGCTGCTGTGGATCTTCGCGGTCTTCGGGCTCGCCCTCATCGGCGTGTTCACCTTCTTCTACATGGGCGGGGTCCGCATCATCACCCAGGACTTCGTCTCGCGGATGCCACGGGCGGTCGTCAGCATCGACGACATCCGTATCATCGACCTCCACCCCGTCGAAACGCTGATCTTCATCATCAAGGTGAGTACGCTCGCGGGCGCGCTCGCCGTCCTCCCGATGGTGATCTACTACGCTTGGCCGGCGATGAAAGAGCGCGGTCTGACGACGGGCCAGCGCTCGGTCGTCTACGAGTGGACCATCACCATCGCGCTCGCGCTCGGGATCGGAACCTTCCTCGGCTACTACTACATCGCCCCCGGCCTGATCGGCTTTCTCGTCTACGACGCGGTCCAGGGTGGAATGCTCATCTCCTATCGGATCAGCAAGTTCTCGTGGCTGATCATCTACACCACCGTCGGCGTCGGTCTGCTCGCCTGTGTCCCGCTCACGATGTGGATGCTCTTTCGGGGGAAAGTCGCCTCGTACGGCGCGATGCGAAACCGTTGGCGAGAGGTGACGATCGCCGTCTTCGCGGTCGCCGGACTGGTCACGCCCGTCAGCGTGCTGACGATGTTCATCGTCGCGATACCGACCATGCTGGCTTACGGACTCGGCCTCGGAGGACTCTGGGCCATCACCCTCGGCGGGCGGCGCGACTTCGGCGAGGAAGTCGTCGAAACCGACGGCGGGAACGCCCGGTGGCTCGCGCTCATCGTCGCCGCGCTCGTGCTGGTCGGCGGGGCGGTCGCGATGACCGGCGGGATCGGAGCGCTCGTCTCGGAGGACGGTCGGATCGCCGGGATGCTCAACGACACCAACGAAGGGGAAATCGACGAGAACGCCTCGGCCGACCCGGCCGACCGACCGGATACGAACGGCACAAACGATAATAACGCGTCCGGCGACGCCAACGACACTCCGCCCGAGGACAACGATTCGGCTGTCGACGAGGACGGGAGCACGAACGACACGACCGATACCGGCGGGAACGATACGGAAACGAACGACGCGGCCGAGGAAAACTCGACACCGACTGAGAACGAGTCCAGCGACGAGGAGGATGACGACGGAGCGGGAATCGACCTTCGCGAGCCGCTCGACGGTTGACGGGTACGGCTTTTTTATTGCTCGCCGGGCGCGGCGTCCTCCGCGATCGCCAGCGAGAAGGGGATATCCGGCGCCGCTTCGGGTGCGTTCTCCGGTTCGAGGTATCCAACGCCGAACCCACTGTAAACGCTGCCTGCCTCGGGTTCGATCCGGAAGCGTGCGAGGGGGTCGTCGTCGCCCACCTCGTGGATGCCGACGATGGTCTCGCCGGCCGGGATCTCCGTGTAGTCCCCTTCGCCGAACTCCAGCCCTTCGATGGCGCGCTCGCCCTCGATCGAGACGTCGACCGCCGGGGCGTCCGGCGAGGCGTGGATCGCCCGGATTCGGGCGTTGCCCGCCCCGGTCGGACTGTTGTCGTCCTCGAACTGGCGGATCTGTAGGGATCGACCGCTCGTCGAACACACCTCGCCGAGCGCCGCGAGGGTGTACTCGCCCGATTCGAGGTGCACGTCGGTTTCGAGGACCGCCTCCTCGAGGTCGCCGCCGGTGGGCACGAACGAGACGGTGTACTCGCCCGGCTCGTAGGAGAGATAGTCACTCTGGGTCGCGAACGGCTCGACGCCCTCGTAGGCGACCTCGTCGTCGATGTAGACGTCGACCGCCGGGGCGTCCGGCGAGAGGTGGACGACACGTGCGCCCTCGTCGGCCTCGTACTCGTCCTGTGCGCCAGCGACGCCGGCCCCCGCACTCATCGTCAGCCCGGCCCCCACTGCCCCCAGCACTGCTCTGCGCGTGTACTCTACCATTTCAGTTCCTGACTCGATACGCACCCTCATAAAACATAGCGGAACGAAGGACGTATTTCGGACCGGGAATATTCCTCCGATATGCCCAAGATAAGCGTCGAAGTGCCCCACGAGCTTCTCGCGGATCTCGACGACCACGTCGGCACCGAGGGGAAGTTCGTCAACCGTAGCGAGGCGATTCGCGCCTCCGTCAGGAAGACGCTCGATAGCCTCGACGAGATCGACGCGCGCCACGGACGGCTCGATGACGCGGAGTGAGCACTCCTCCCGACTGGCCCTCGCGGCGCTGTTCGTGACCGCGTTGGTTACCGCCCAGTTGCTCGCGGTGAAGATCCTCGCGTTGCCGCTTCCGACCGACCTGCCGGTCGTCGGCGGCGAGATAATCGTTCCCGCGGGGGTGCTCGCCTACGCGCTCACGTTCGTCGCGACCGACTGCTACGCCGAGCTCTACGGCAAGCGCCCGGCACAGTTGCTGGTCAACGTCGGCTTCGCCATGATCTTCGTCATGCTCGGACTGCTGTGGCTCGCGATCCTCGCGCCCGGCTCGCCCGCCGGCGTCGACCCTGACCTGTTCGCGCAGGTGCTCGCTCCGAGTACGAACGTCGTGCTCGGCGGGCTGCTCGCCTACCTCGTCAGCCAGAACTGGGACGTCGCCGTCTTCCATCGCATCCGCGAGCGGACGGGTGAGAAGCTACTCTGGGTGCGAAACATCGGCTCGACGGTGAGCAGTCAGGCACTCGACACCGTCGTCTTCGTCGTCGTGGCGTTCTCGATCGCACCTGCCGTTGTGGGGTTCGGTACGGCGCTTCCGGCGGGCGAACTCGTGGCGTTGATCGTCGGGCAGTACCTACTCAAACTGCTGATCGCGCTCGTGGATACGCCCGTGGTGTACGCGGTCGTCGGGTTGGTTCGCTCCAGCGAGGCCGGTGTGCGGACGACGCCAGCCGACTAATCGACCCGCGAAGCGAACGCGAAGTTCGGTTTCACGTCCTCGATCTCGATCTCGACGTGATCGCCGACGCTTGCCCCCGAGACGAAGACGGTGAAACCGTCGACCTTGGCGATCCCGTCGCCCTCGCTGCCTTCGTCTTCGATCTCGACGGTCCGGACCTCTCCCTCCTCGACCGGCGCGGTCAGGAACCCCTTGGCGATGAGGTAGATCTCCGAGGACTCCTTGCGCGAGGCCTTCGGGGAGGTCGTACGGACGTACTCGAATTCGGCTTCCATATCGGTTCTGAGCGCGTCGACGTCCCTCCCCTCGAAGACCTTCACGACGAAGTCCCCGCCCGGGGTCAGCAACTCACAAGCGGTGTCGAACGCCTGTCGGGCGAGGTGGACCGAGCGAGCCTGATCCAGCGAGTACTCGCCGGACATGTTCGGGGCCATGTCCGAGAGGACCGCGTCGGCCTCACCGATCCGCTCGGTGATCTCCTTCCTCGTGTCCTCGTCGGTCATGTCGCCCTTGATCGTCTCGACGCCCTCTAACGAGCTGATCCGCTGGAGGTCGACGCCGATCACTTTCCCCGTACCGACGCGCTCTTTTGCGATCTGAAGCCAACCGCCGGGTGCGGCACCTAGGTCGACGACGCGGTCCCCGTGGGAGAGGACGTTCTCCATCTCGTCGAGCTGCTCGAGCTTGTACGCCGAACGTGAGCGATACCCCTGCTGTTTCGCCTTGTTGTAGTACTCGTCCTTTCCGGACATTCGATTATCGGTGCATAGGGTGCCGAGCGGCTTAGGGTTTCGCTGTTCGACTCACGACAAAAAACACGCACGACGCGGGTCGTCTACCCTGTGATCGAGATATCGATCTCGAAGAGTCTGGCGATCAGTTCGAGCAGCGGACCGAGGCTCTCGACCTGCAGAACGAGTTCGGGCTGGGCGGCCGCGGATCCGGCCATCGCCACCAGCATCCCCGCCGAGAGCGTAAGCATCAGAACGGCTGTCAGTGTCTTCCTCATCGTGATCAAGCTGTTGTTATTGACGGAACAACTTAAACGCTCGTAGATCTCTTATTCGTTATGTGACCGCGCCAGTAACGATTCCCTTTCAATGATGGATTCGATATCCGTGTTCTATCTCGATCGTTCGTATGGAACTATCGTTGATCGGGAAAACTGCACTTTGGGACGCGATACGGGCCATTTTCGTCCTGACCGGGAAAGGGAAGATTGATGTGAGTTTGTTTCAACTTTCACGTATGGAAAGACGGGGAGTTGTACTTGGGATACTTATCCTTTTTATGATAATTTCTGGAACGGCGTACGCACAGGTGGAGGGAAGTCCGGAATTCGAGGCATACACGCCTGACAACACGGTTGAGCCCGGCGAGGACACCTCCATCGCCGTGACGCTCGAAAACCAAGGATCGATCGATACGGACGGTGAGGACGCAGAAGAGCAGGCGGTCACCGAAGCCCGCGACGTGACCGCCGAACTCGGGACCGGCGACGCGCCGATCTCGGTTTCGACCGCCGAGACGCGCGTCGGGACGGTGCCACAGGGCCTGACTACGACCGAGAGTTTCGGCATCACGGTCGACGGTGACGCCACACCGGGTACCTACGAGGTGCCAGTCGAGTTGACCTACACCTACACGCCCGAAGTCGACGGTGACGACGAGGCCGACGAAATAACGACCACCGAGACGGTCACGACCGAAATCGTCGTCGAGGAGTCCTCGCAGTTCGCTATTGAGGGTGCAACCTCGGACGTGAACGTCGGCAGCAGCACCGAGTCGCAGATCGACATCACGAACACCGGGCCTGAGGACGCAAGCGAGGCCGTCGTCACGCTGGAGGCACCCGACACCGGTCTCGACATCACCTCACAGAGCACGGACATCTACATCGGTGACTGGGCGGCCGGCGAGACCGAGGCGATCGACTTCGTGGCCGAACTCGACGAGGACGCGCTCCCACAGGACTACACCATCTACGCGACCGTGGAGTACCTAGACGAGAACGGCAACGAGCAGACCTCCCGGCAGCTCAGAACGGGAATCCCGACGAGCGAAGGGCAGGAATTCTCCGTCGACGGTGTCGACAGCGAGCTCTGGGTCGGCGAGGACGGCCAGATGACCGGCGAGATCACGAACGACGGACCGAACACCGCTGAGAACGTCGTCGTGACGCTCGGCGATGGCGGCGGCGGTGGCGACGGCCAGCTCGGTGGCATCCTCAGTGGCATCGGGGGCGGCGATTCCTCCGTCGGACTCAGCGAGAACATCAACCCGAGGGAGACACAGTACACCGTCGGCACACTCGAATCGGGCGAGAGCGCCTCCTTCGAGTTCCCGCTTGCGGTGAGCAGCGAGGCCGAAGCCGGCACGCAGACCGTCCAGTTGAACACCCGCTATCGGAACCCCGGTGGTGACGTTCAGACCGCCGACCCGATCGATGCGACCATCGATGTTGAGGGTGAACGCGAGATCTTCGCGCTCGAGGCCGGCACCTCGGCCGACGGAAACGAAACGCTCGGCAACGCTACGTTCGATCCCGGAACGACCGACACCCTCGAGATCCGGGTGACCAACGACTACGACCAGACGCTCACGAACGTCCGCGCCCAGACGTTTGTCGACGACCCGCTCGCGATCGCCGACGGTGAAGCGTTCGTCCCCGAGATCGAACCCGGCGAGACGGAGGTGCTACGGTTCGACCTCGAGGTAACCGACGGAGCCGATCCTCAGACGTACCCCGTCGAGATGGACTTCCAGTACGACGACGAGGAGAACTCCGGCCAGCTCTCGAGCACGTATCGAGTCCCCGTGACGGTGAACGAGCCCGCTGACGACGGCCTGCCGTGGCTGCTCGTCGTCGTCGGGTTGGTGGTCGTTCTGCTCGCGCTGGCGTGGTGGTTCCGCGACGACGCCCGCGAGTGGTACAACTCCTTCGACGAGCCATAATGTCGCGGTTCGACCTCGAGGAGGCAATCGACCGGGCGAACTACTGGATCACCGAGCGCTCGGGCGTCGTCATCGCGCTGTTCTTGGTGGTGACGCTGATGTTCTCCGGCGGGCTCGGCAACATCGAACTCGACGAGGGAACACAAGGGTTCGCGGAGGACGTCCCGGCACAAGACGCCCTCGACGACGTCAACCAGCAGTTCGAACCCCCATTCCAGGACGACCAACCCTCGACTCAACTGATCCAGCGGGGCGATAACGTCCTCACGAAAGCGGAGCTGGTGCGGATGTTGACCCTGCAACAGCGCCTCGAGGAGGACCCGGAGATCCGGGTCGAATCGACGACGAGTTTCGCCCAGACCGTCGCGCTCACCCTCGATCCGACCGCCGAGACGACCGCCCAGCAGATCGACGCCGTCGAGGGCGCGACCCGCGGCGAGGTCCGCGAGGCCGTCCGGTCGGTCACGGACGAGGGGGCGGTGGCCGAGGAGCTGTTGAGCGACGATTTCAACCCGGAGAACCCCTCGGCGTCGGCGACGATCGCGACCGTTTCTCACACAGAGCGGGCGGATCCGGCCGGTAATCAGGAGCGGATCGACGCCATTGTCGACTCGGTCGGTGGGGACGTCGTCGTTTTCGGTCAGAGTGTCATCCAAAACGAGTTCGAGGCCGTGATCGGCGACTCGCTGGCGCTCGTGATTCCCGTCGTGGTCGTGTTGATCCTCGGCTTCCTGATCTTCTCCTTTCGGGACCCGTTTGACCTGCTGTTAGGGCTGGTTGCCCTCGCAATGACGATCATCTGGACGTTCGGCTTCACGGGGCTCGCAGGCATCCCCTTCTCGGAGATGCTCATCGCGGTCCCACCGCTGTTGCTGGCGATCGGGGTCGACTTCGGGATCCACGCGATCAACCGGTATCGCGAGGAGCGCACCGACGACCGTGACCCCGGCGAGGCGATGGCGATCGCGACCCACCAGCTTCTGGTCGCCTTCTTCATCGTCGCCGGAACGACTGTGATCGGGTTCGGTGCGAACCTCATCAGCGACCTGGGACCTATTCGAGAGTTCGGGCTCGTCGCGAGCGTCGGCGTGCTGTTTGCCTTTCTGATCTTCGGCGTGTTCATGCCCGCCGCGAAGGTCGCGATGGATCGCGCCCGCGAGAACCGCCCGATCCCCGAATTCGGCACGTCGCCGCTCGGCTCGGAGGGGTCGCTTCTCGGGCGGATCCTCCCGCTGGGGGCCGTCGTCGGCCGCAAGGCCCCGATCGCGATTCTGGTGGTGGCGCTCTTAGTGAGCGTCGGCGGTGGCCTCTCGGCGACGACGGTCGATACGACCTTCGATAACGAGGACTTCCTACCCGCCGACGACCAGCCGGTGTACTTCGAGTACCTCCCCGAGGGGATCCAACCGCAAGAGTACACCATCTCCGGGACGCTCAACTACCTCCAGAACAACTTCGCGAGCGGCAACGACGACCAGGTGACGGTCTACGTCGAGGGGCCCTTGCGCCAGGACTACGCCCTCGAATCGATCCATCGCGCGAACCAGGACCCGCCGCCGTCGTTCGTGACCGAGGAGGGCGCGGCCCAGCCCCAGAGCATCATCTCCGTCATCGAAACCCGGGCCGAGAACGACCCTGAATTCGCCGCGCTCGTCGAGCGAAACGACCTGAACGACAACGGCGTCCCCGACCGGAACCTCGGGGCGATCTACGACGCGTTGCTCGCCTCCGAGTCGGGCGATCAGGCCCGCCAGTATCTCACCGAGGACCAGCACAGTACCCGATTGGTCTACTCGGTCGAGGCCGGCACCTCTGGCGGCGAGGTCACCGAGGACACCAACGAACTGGTCGACGACTACCGCTTGGAGGGAACCGCGACCGGACAGACGGTCGTGTTCCAGGAGGTCTCGACGCTCATCCTCCAGTCGGCCATCGAGTCGCTAGTCCTCGCGCTGGTGTTCACCGGGGTGTTCCTGCTGGCCATCTACTACTCGCTCGAACGACGGATCGCCCTCGGGATCGCGAACCTCGTCCCGATCGTCGTCAGCGTCGCCGTCCTCGCGGGCTCGATGCCGATCCTCGGGATCCCCTTCAACGTCCTGACGGGGACGATCCTGCCGATCTCGATCGGCGTCGGGGTCGCCTACTCGGTCCACATCACCCACCGCTTTATCGACGAGTACAACGCCACCGCCGACGCCTACGAGTCGCTGCTGATCACGCTTCGGGGAACCGGCGGCGCGCTCACCGCGAGCATGCTGACCACCCTCGGTGGGGCCGGATCGCTCGTGCTCGCGATCACGCCGCTACTCGGGCAGTTCGGTCTGCTGATGTCGATCAGCGTGCTTTACTCGTACGTACTCTCGATCGTGATCCTGCCGCCGACGCTGCTCGTCTGGGCGCGCTATTTCGGCGATGACCGCGAGTCACCCGCTCGAATCCGGTGACGCGCGCACGCGCGCGAGCAGAAAGCTGCCTTTTTACGTGGGGGTTCCGTAGCCCGAGCCAAGATGTTCAATGCGATCGTGAGTGCCGACACCCTCGGAACGGCGCTCGATTCGGTGAGCGCGCTGGTCGAGGAGTGTACGATTCACTTAAATGAGGACGGGCTGGCGATCCGGGCTGTCGACCCCGCGAACGTCGGTATGGTCGATCTTTCCCTCGATAAGAGTGCTTTCGAATCCTACGAGGCCGATGGCGGGAAGATCGGCGTCAACCTCTCTCGTCTGCTGGACACCATCGGAATGGCCGATTCGGGCCAGTTAGTCCACCTCGAACTCGACGAGGAAACGCGCAAACTCCACATCCAACTCGACGGATTGGAGTACACCCTCGCGCTGATCGATCCCGATTCGATCCGTCAGGAGCCCGATATCCCGGATCTCGATCTCCCGGCAACGATCGTCGTCGAGGGCCGGGACATCAACCGTGCGGTGAAGGCCGCCGACATGGTGAGCGACCACATCGCGCTGGGTGTCGACGAGGCGGACTCGGTCTTTTACATCGAGGCCGAGGGCGACACCGACAACGTCGATCTACGCCTTGACGAGGCCGATCTGATCGATCTCACGCCGGGCCCTGCCCACTCACTCTTTAGCCTCGACTATCTCAAGGACATGGACAAGGCCATCCCGAAAGACGGCGAGGTCACCATCGAACTCGGCGAGGAGTTCCCCGTCAAACTCCACTTCGAGATCGCGGAGGGCGAAGGACAGGTCACCTACATGCTCGCGCCGCGCATCCAGAGCGACTGATCGGATTATAGCGATCTCTCGTAGCGGTACTCTCGATACGTCTCGTCTCCCAACTCCACTATCTGTTCACCGACCCGCTCGAATCCCCGCTTTTCGTAGAACCCGATTCCGACCTCGTTTCCGGCGAGCACAGACAGCGCGAGTCGGTCGAAGCCTTCGAGCCCCGTTCCGGCCGCGACGAGTAACCGACCGCCGATCCCCTCGCCCCACCGCTCGGGTCGGACGTAGATCCTGAAGAGTTCGGCGACGCGCCCGTTTTCGGGGTTTGGACCGAGATGGGCGAACCCGACCACGTCGTTTCCAGAGACGCGAACGACGTGATCCGAGTGACCCATCACATCACGTAGTCCGGTGGGGTCGTACCACTCATCGACAGTCGACGCTACTACCTCTTCGCCGAGTAGGTCGTCGTAGGCAGCGTGCCAGCTGGCACGGGCCGTGTCCCGAATCGCCTCGGCGTCCGACGGATCGGCGGGCCGGATCTCGACCATACCGTTCGATCCCGGCGGTCGTATATAACTACGGGCGTTCACACAGACTTATTCACCCGGCGGCCATAGCCGTGCGCGGATGAAGGCGCTTCACGCTCGCTACCCGTTTCTCGCCGCCTCCCGAGGGGCGGTCGAGGAGGCTGACGTCGATCTCGTCGGGCTGGTCCACGAGGACGGACCCGTCGTCGAGCGGGCCGTCGAGCGGGTGACGGGTGCGCTCCGCAACGGCTCTATCGGCGATGCCCACCCCAGAACGCGGGTCGAATTGCTCTCGTATCCCGTCGCGCGCGTGCTCGTCTCGCTGGTTGACGAGCGGATCTGTACGCGGAAGTACGCCCACGCGGAAGCGACCCGTGCGATCTCGCTGTTCAGCGCCGCCCGAAACGACACGACCGAACTCGCGAGCGCCCGAACCGAGCGACTCTCGCTTTCGGATCTCCTCACCGAGTTCGATCTGATGGCGGCGATCCGCGAGGACGAGGAAGGGTATCGCGTCGCCGTCGGGACCTACCTCCAGCTCGTCTCTGATCTCTGGGGCGACGAGTGGCGGCTGGTCAACCGAACGCTCGCAGACGGCGACGTGGTTATCGCGAGCGAGGAGCTCTACAGCCTGCTCGAGGAGGCGATCAGCCAGCGGGTTTCGGATGGGTTGCCCCTCGCGGTCCCTGAGGAGATCGCCGCCCCCCTTGAAGACCGGGTCGAGACGGTTCGTGAGGTGCTCGCCGACCTGGATCTCACCCGCGAGATCGACACCGTTGTCCCCGAGCGGTTCCCGCCGTGCATGCAGGCGCTGCTCGACTCGATCCAGAAGGGCGAACACCTGGGTCATCACTCCCGCTTTGCGATCACCGCGTTTCTCGCGAGCATCGGGATGGACACCGACGAGATCATCGACCTCTACATGGTCAATTCGAGTTTCGGCGAGGAGATGACGCGGTACCAGACCGATCACATCCGCGGGGAGACGAGCCCGACGGAGTACTCCCCCCCGAGCTGTGCGACCATGCAGTCCTATGGCGATTGTGTGAACAAAGACGAGATCTGCGAGGACGAGATCAACGAGTCCCACCCGCTGAACTACTACGAGTTCCAGCTAGAGCAGGCCGACGAGGACGAACTGGTCGACGTTCGGGAGGACGAAGAGGCGGCTACTCCTGATTGAGGTAGTACGCGAGGCCGATCCCGACGGCGGACATGAGGATGATGAACGCGGTGATCGCGCCGACGAAGACCACCCCGCCGTCGGCCGAGAGGCCGCCCTGGTTGTACGTAGTGCCGATCCCGATCAGCACCGCGACGAACAGCCCCACCGCGCCCACGGAGACGACGATTTCGGCGATCGTCCCCCTGTCTACGTCCATAGCGTGGCGTTTCCGTCCCCGAACTAAAAGCACTTCGAAGCGATTTGGTCACTCCCATTTCGTGTGGAAGACTTACGTTCTTCGGGCTCCTACTGGTATTCGTAGCGATTCGGGAGTTCCACCGGAACTCCCGGTGATTCCATGACGCAAGCCAGAAACACACCAGCGTCACTGCCGTCCAGTGAACTCGACCTCGACCAGCGCTCGATCCGCGCGCGAACCGATCCCATGACCGTCGAAGCGCTCGGCGATTCGCTCTACGAGGTCGACACCGACCACGATACGAGCTACCTCGTCGATCTGCACGATCGGCGCTGTAGCTGTCCCGATCACGCCTTTCGGGGTGTGCGCTGTAAACACCTCCGACGGGTCGCCATCGAGATCACCGAGGGGCGGACGCCGCCACCGGGTCAGCTCGCCGTCGACTGTGCCGCCTGTGAGGAGGAGCTGTTCGTTCCCGAGGCGAGTGCCGACCGCCCGCAGTACTGTGTGGCCCACCGCCTCGAACCGGGTGCGTTCGTTCGCGACAGGGAAACGGGCGACCGGCTGCTCGTCGTGAGCGTCTCGAATCGACGGGCCGATAGGACGAATGTGGGACAATCGGCCTACAGCGTCGCGACCTACCCGAACAACCGCTCGTACGACCCTGCCGATCGGGTCGTCGGTGCGGTCTACTCACAGTCGGTCTCGATGACCGACTCGGGGCCCGATCCCGATTCGCTTCGAGTGTACACGTTCCCGCGTTCGCGCCTCGAACGCGTTTCGCGGAGCGACTAGTCGAACATTCCGGCGGCCTCTTCGGCCGACAGCGTTCCCTGTTCGACCGCGGTTAGGACTCGCTCGACGTCCGCATCGCTCCCGTCGGTCTCGGCGAGCTCGGCAAGGGTCTCGCCCGTCTCGAGTGCGGTCTCCTTTTTCACTCTGTAGTTACCGCCGTCGGTCCGGTAGACATCGCCGGGATGGAAGAAGTACCAGTCCTCACGATCGAAGCGCACCCCGATCTTCGGGCGGGCACCGAAGTTCCGCGAGAAATACACCAGCGCTTCGACCTCCTCACCGGTGAGATAGATCGGCTTTCCCGAACTCGATTTGGCCTCGATGGCGTAGAAGGCCTCGCCGTTGCCCGCGAGGACGTCGGGTAGCTCGCGCTGGGTCGCCCCGCCGCTGGCGGGTGCGCGCATCACTGCGAAGCCGGCCTCGTCGAGCCGGTTGACCAGCTCGCGTTCCCGACGGTTCCCTTTCCGGTTTGCCATCTCCGTCCGTCGGTTTCGGCCGCTCGCATATAAGGAGTCCCGTTGGCTACCGTCCGAGTCGTTGGAGCACCCCCATGATACCCTCGTAGACGTCCTCATCGAGGTCCGCGTCGTAGCCGATCGCGGGTCGGTCGTCGGTGATACTTCCGGCGTTCTCGACGGTCAGCGTGGTCGTTTCCTCGCCGACCGAGAGCTCGTACTCGCCCGCCTCGACGACCTTCGGCAGGATCCCCGGTACGTCGCCGGGGACGACCTCCACCGCCGAGAGGTCGAGGTCGACCTCGACGGTGCTCGACTCGCCCGCGGCGAGCGACACCCGCTCGTAACCCAGCAGCCGGCGGTCGGGCTGAAGCACCGATCCATAGGATTGGGTGTTGTAGACCTCGACGATATGCTCGCCGGCCTCATCGCCCGTGTTCTCGACGCCGACGCTGGCCGTCACCGTTGGCGTGCTCGCGGGGTCTGAGACCGATCCCGGCGAGACAGAGAGGCCCGAGTACTCGAAGTCGGTATAGGAGAGCCCATGGCCGAAGGCGTACAGCGGCTCGTGCGGTTCCGCGAGGGCGCTGTCGCCGAGCGGCGGGTAGGCGTCGTAGTTGTTGGGCACCTTCCCGACGTTCTCGGGCCAGTTGAACGCCAGCTTGCCCGAGGGGTTGTTCTCGCCGAGTAGCGTCTCCGCGACCGCATGGCCACCGTCGCTGCCGGGCTGGCCGGCGAAGACGACGGCATCGAGCGAGTCGAACGTCTCCGTACCTCCGCGTGGACTGCCCGCGAGGATCAGGCCGATCACGGGCGTGTCGGGTGCCTCCTCCTCGATGGCCGCCACGAGTTCGCGCTGTGCGGGGTCGAGTTCGAGTTTGTCGCGGTCGCCGAAGTCCTCGTTGTGAGGTCCCTCGCCGAGAACGACGACGACGGCGTCCGCGGAGCCGGCGGCTTCCCGAACGTCGCTCTCCTGCTCGTCGGTGAGGTCGAAATCGCCGTTCGGGTCTGACGTATCGGGGCTGTAGGGCTGGGCCCGGAAGTCCGTCGGGACGTGAGTGAGCTCTCCGTTGAACGCGTCGTCCATCGCCTCGGTGATCGTCTCGCCGCGCGGTCGGGGCCCGCCCTCGCTCGGGGCACCCTCCTGGATACCTTGCCAGCCGAGCGTCCAGGCGCCGTATCGCATCAGGAACCGGTTTTCGAGGTCGAGATCCGGATCGTAGCCCGGACCGGTCAGAAGGACGTCCTCGCTCCCCGAAAGCGGGAGTGCGTCGTCGTTCTTCAACAGCACCAGCGACTCGCGTGCGAGCTGCTCGGATTCTTCCTGGCCGCCGCCGAGTACCGAGTCGATCTCCGATTCGTCGACGGTCGGCTCCTCGAACAGGCCCAGATCCGCCTTGAGTTCGAGGATCCGTCGGACCGACTCGTCGATACACTCCATCGAGACCTCGCCGTCCTCGACGAGGCTCACGGTCGTCTCGATGAACGCGGCCGGACCGGGCGCCTCGCCACCGTTGCCGATCATGTACATGTCGACGCCAGCGTTGAGCCCCTCTTTGACTGCGCGTCGGAAGCTGTCGGTGTAGTCGTGGTTGACGAGCATCCGGTAGAAGTCGTCGTAATCGGAGATCACGACGCCCTCGAAGTCGTAGCGCTCCCGGAGCATCTGGGTCAGCAGCCACTCGGAGGCGTGGGCGGGCTTGCCGTTGAGCGCCCCGCTGTTGACCATCACGGTGGCAGGTTCGGCCTCCAGTGCCCGCCGGTAGGGCGGGAGAACGTTCGTCCGCAGATCACGCATCGAGGTCCGGGCGTGGGCCCGGTCGTTGCCGTTCTCGGGGATCGAGTACGCCCCGAAGTGCTTGACCGTCGAACAGAGCCGGTCGTTGCTCTCCAAGCCCCGTACCCGGGCCTTCGAGACCTCGCCCAGGTAGGTGGCATCCTCGCTGATCCCCTCGTAGAACCGTCCCCACCGCGGGTCACGCTGGAGGTCGGTCGTCGGTGCGAACGTCCAGTGGGCGCCCATCGCCGCGGTCGCGTCCGAGGTGTGGCGCTCGGCGGCCTCGATCAGATCGATGTTCCGGGTCGAGCCCATGTTGATGCGCTGGGGAAATGCGGTCGAGCCCGCGAGCAGTGTATTGCCGTGAAGCGCGTCGACGCCCCAGAGGAACGGAATACCGTGCTCCGAGTGTTCGAGGTTGTACTCCTGGAGCGCGTTGATTCCCTCGACGGTCTCTTGGGCGTCGAACGTCGGCGGCGACGCCCCACCCGAGAGGACCGACCCGAGTTCGAGTTCGGAGAAGTACTCCCCGAGCGTCTCGACCCCGAAGCTATCGGGGATCTCCGTGGACTCGGGATCGAACGTCCCGAGGTCGACCTGCGTCATCTGGCCGACCTTTTGTTCGAGCGTGAGATCCTCGAGAAACGCGTCGACGTCGGTTTCTTCCTCTCGGTCCTTCGAGGTGGCACTTACCGCTCCCGTCCCGACCCCTGCACTCGCCGTCGCCGCACCCGTCGCCTTCAGAAAAGTTCGCCGAGAAGTGTTCGCTTTTCGCTTCATACCGTCATCCGTGGAGCCGTCTACCATTGCGTGATACACCACGGATATAGATTATAATAGTTTTTCTATATTTGAGTTATTCTTTACTAACGGACCACTAATTCGAGACTGGTTCGGAACCCATCGAAGCCAGCGAAGCCGAATAGGTATGGAAGAGGCAGTATGCGTCGGAACGGGCCCACGTCAATCTCCTCGCCTGTTCACGTCGTTCCCCTCCCCTCTCTTCCATTCGGGTGGGGCCGAAAAAGGTAGATACGACGGGTCGTGCAGTGTTACTCGGTCGATTTCTCCGCTCCCTTCGCCTGTGCGAGGTGCGTGAGCGTGCCGATCCCGAGTCCGCCGACGACGTTCCCGGCCGTGACGATGCTCGTCGTGACGAGGAACGCGCCGATGCCGATCTCGGCTCCGAACAGGAGTCCCAAGAGGACGTGCAGCATCGTCACGATGACGTGATCGAACGGCCCCAGCGCTAACAGGAATCCGACGACGTACGCTATACTGGCTCGCGTCCCGACGCTGTCGGCGGCCGCGAGCAGAAACGACAGCAGCGTCACCAAAACGCCGCCCGCGACGGAGTCCGCGAACTCCGCCATCGGTCTCCGGGCAACGATCTCGGTGGCCGTCGTGCGCAACGCATGGCCGGTTCCCGGGGGTAACGCGCCGTCGACCGAGAACACGAGTGCCATCAATGCGCCGCCGACGAGGTTGAGGACGAACGTGACGCCCCACAAACGGGCGAGCGACGGCACCATCCACGTGTCTGACCGGTCGAACGCGGCGGCGAGCGGGTCGAAGAAGTTCTCCGTGAACAGCTCCGCGCGGCCGACGATGAGGAACACGATGGCTGGGCCGAACGCGAGCGCACCCGCGATCTTGGAGAGTTCGCCGAACTGAGGTTCGACGACCGCGTGGACGATACCTAGCGCGACGGTTCCGAAGACCACAGTGAAGCCGGCGATGAAGCTCGTGGCGACCAGTTCGAGCATCGACTGATCAAGGCGCCGTTCACCCTCTTCCACCGCTCGCTGGAAGATCTCGCTCGGGCTAGGAGCAACTGCCATCGAGAGCGATACACAATGTGGCCGGAAGAACTCGTGGCCTGCTTATGCGTGGCAGGTCGTGCCGGGTTATGTCCCGTGTTCCCAGCTACCCATGTACTCGCGCTGTTCGTCGGTCAGCGAGTCGAACTTGACGCCTTTCGCGGCGAGTTTGATCTCCGCGATCTCCTCGTCGAGCTCGTCGGGCACGTCGTGGACGCCCGCCGAATACCCCCCACTCTCGACGAGTTCGCGCACGCAGGCCGCCTGCACGCCGAAGGACTGGTCCATCACTTCGACGGGGTGACCCAGCGCGATCGGCGCGGCGAGGTTCACCAAGCGACCTTCGGCGATCACGTTCAACCGTCGGCCGTCGGCCATCTCGTAGGCCTCGACGCCGTCGCGGGCCTCGTAGTGATCTGTGGCGAGCTCTGCGAGCGCTTCGAGGTCGATCTCGATGTCGAAGTGGCCCGCGTTCGCGAGCAGGACGCCGTCCTGCATGGCCTCGAAATGCTCGCGAACGATGACGTCGCGGTTGCCCGTCGTGGTGAGGAAGACGTCGCCGACCTCCGCCGCTTCCGACATGGGCATCACGTCGTAGCCCTCCATGTGGGCTTCGAGCGCGCGGCGGGGTTCGACCTCGGTGACGATGACGTTCGCGTTCTGGCCCGACGCCTTCTTCGCGACGCCCTTCCCGCAGTAGCCGTAGCCCGCAACGACGACGTTCTTGCCGGCCCACGAGAGGTTCGTCGTCATGGCGATGCTCGCGAGCGAGCTTTCGCCCGTCCCGTGGACGTTGTCGAACAGCCGTTTCATCGGCGTGTCGTTGACCGCGAAGACGGGGTAGTTCAGCGCACCGTCTTCGTCCATCGCGCGCAATCGGTGGACTCCAGTAGTAGTTTCCTCACAGCCCCCGATGATCGAGTCGATCAGCTCGGGGTAGTCGTCGTGGATCGCCGCGACCATGTCCATACCGTCATCCACGGTGATTGTGGGTTCGTGGGCGATCACCGACTCGATGGCGGCGTAGTACTCCTCGTCGTCGACGCCCCGTACGGCATACGAGGTGATGTTCTCGTGGGCATCGAGCGCCGCGCTGACGTCGTCGTGTGTCGAGAGCGGGTTACAGCCGGTGATGGCGACCTCGGCACCGCCGTCGGCCAGTACTTCGACGAGATTAGCCGTCTTGGCCTCGACGTGCATCGCCATTCCGATGCGCTCGCCCTCGAGGGGCTTCTCGCTCTCGAACTCCTCGCGGAGGTGCGTGAGGATCGGCATGTGCTGGAACGCCCAGTCCATCTTCCGTCGGCCCTCCTCACGAGCGCTCTCGGGATCATTGAGGTGCTCGCTGATCGGGGGGTACGCCGTCTGACTCATGGTTCGAGGTGGGCGGGGCGCACCCAAAACCCTACCGAAGGTCGCGCCGGACACGGTAGTACCGGCCCATCGCGTCGACGAACGCGATCTTGAGGACGAACGTGACGACGAACCCGACGAACGTTCGAACCGGGTACTGGCGGTAGGCCGCATAGAGAGTGTACAGGTACAGCGGGACGTTCAGTACGTTGAGGAGTTCGGGGTAGCCGGTCCCGAACATCGAGTTGTCATCGGCGATCCACGCCTCCTCGCCGAGAACACCCTCGCTCAGCCAGTTGTCGGTGTCCTCGGGTTCGGAGAACAGGATCGGGTTGAGGATGAGGAAGGCGACCGTCGCCCCGAGGGCCTTCCACGAATGGCGATACAGCGCGAACAGCAACGCCGCGCCTCCGAGCATGCGGGTCGCACCGCTCCACGGGTTCGTATGCCGGCTCCAAGCGCCCTTGGACATCGGATTTCGGATAGCCATGCCCCCAATACGTTTGCCGCAGATAAAACCGTTCAGCACCAAGCCGTAGACCTTTGTGTCGTGCGGTCGACCAGTTTGTATGAGCTACAACGATTCGGGCTACCGGACTACGATCGGCTGGTCGTTACTCTCGTCGGGTATCGTCACGTTGATCTTGAAGGTCATGCCCCTCGACTCGCTGTGGTGGGGGCTGCTGTTGATCGCCGTCGGCATCGCCGTGATGGTCTACCGTTAGGCGCGCCCGACCAGCTCCGTCGCGCGTCGCTCAGCGGTCTCACGCACTTCCGTCTCGTCGAGCGTCAGCACCTCCCGGTCGCGCATGAGCGCCTCCCCGTCACAGACCGTATGGCGCACGTCCGAGCCGCGAACCGCGTACGCGAGGTGGCTCACCGGATCGTGGGCGGGCGTGAGATGGGGCTTCCCGAAGTCCACGACGGCGAGGTCGGCGTTCGCGCCTGCCTCGATCCGTCCCGAACCGATCCCGATAGCCCCGGCGCTCCCTTTCGTGGCCATCTCGACGACCTGCTCGGCAGGGACGGCGGCCGCCGAATCGGCCGCGAGCTTGCCGATCATGGCCGCGTCGCGCATCTCGTCGAAGAGGTCGAGATCGTTGTTCGAGGCCGCGCCGTCGGTGCCGATTCCTACAGAGATGCCCGCTTCAAGCATCTCCTGAACGGGCGCCATCCCGCTTGCGAGCTTCATGTTCGAGGCCGGACAGTGGACGACGCCCGTTCCGGTCTCCGCGAGCAGTTCGATCTCGTGGTCGTTGAGGTGGACGCCGTGAGCGAGGAAGTTCTCCTCCTCCAGCAACCCGAGTTCGTCGGCGTATTCGAGGGGGCGCATTCCGCGTTCCTCGACGATCGGCTCGACCTCGTCGCGGGTCTCGTTAGCGTGGATGTGGATCGGCACGCCGACCTCGCGAGCGCCCTCGACCGCGTGGACGAGCGATTCCTCCGAGACGGTCGTGAGGCTGTGGGGCATTACCGCCGTCGAGATCCGTCCCTCCTCCGTGCCGTCGAACTCTCGGGCGACTTCGATGCTCTCCTCGATGTCCGCGCGTGCGGCCTCCTCGTCTTTCCCTACCGTGACGATCCCGTGGCCGATACGGGCGCGCACGCCCGCCTCCCGGACGGCGGCGGCGACTTCGTCGACCTCGAAGTACATGTCGGCGAAGGCGGTGGTGCCGGATTTGATCATTTCGACGATTCCGAGCTCCGTGCCCGCGCGCACGTCCTCGGAGGTGAGTTCGGCCTCCGCGGGCCAGATGTCCTCCTGGAGCCAGCTATCGAGAGGTTTGTCGTCGGCGTACCCCCTGAGAAGCGACATTGCGGCGTGGCCGTGGGCGTTGACGAGGCCGGGGATCACCAGCGAGCCGTCGGCGTCCAACTGCTTGTCGCCGCGGTCGGTCTCGCCCACTGCGAGGATCTCACCCGCATCTTGATCGACCAGCACGTCCGCGCGCTCGACGGTCATGTCGGGCAGGAGGACCCGCCCGTCCGCGATCCGTAGTATCGTCATGTCTCCTGTTTCCCGTCGCGGTCGCCTCAATCTGCCGGTCCCTCCCCACGGGCGTCACTCGGCCCAGGGGCGTAGAATCGCCTCGACGGCCTCGTTCATCGGGACCTCGACGTCAGTCGACTCGGCGTGGCGGACGACCGCTCCGTTGAGGGCGTCGAGTTCTAGGCGCTTCTCGTGGACGAGGTCGTAGTGCAACGAGGAGTACATCTCCGGGTCGAGATCCCGGGCGAACTCGACCCACTCCTCGACCGTGTCCGCGGGAACGTCCACGCCTGAGGCCCGCGCGACGGCGACGACCTCCTCGACGACCCGACGGTACATCCGCCAGGACGTCTCCGTCTCCCGAATCCGGCCGATGGGTTTGCGGGTCGCGGCCGTCATGCCCGACTGGGCGCAGATGAACGCGAACTTCCGCCAGAGCTCCACGCGGACGTCGTCGGCCAGCACGGCCTCGACGCCGGCACACTCCGAGAGGGCGTCGTCGAGCGTCTCGATGCGGTCCGTCCGCGATCCGTCGAGTTCGCCGTAGACGAAGCGGGCCGGACCGCCCGTGTGCGCGACCACGCCCGGCGACTCGATCGTCGAGAAGACGTACGCGACGCCGCCGACGACGTGGGACTCGCCGACCGCCTCGGCGATCCACCGTTCGTTGTCGACGCCGTTCTGGAACGAGACCACGGCCGTCTCCGGGCCGAGGAGCGGGTCGAGGTCGGTCGTGGCCTCACGGGTATCGTAGGCCTTCACCGTGAACAACACGTAATCGACCGTGCCGATCTCGCCGGGGTCATCGGTTGCGGGGAGGTCGACGGCGGTGTCCCCGGCGACGCTCTCGACGCGAAGCCCCTCCGATCGGAGGGCCGCGAGGTGCTCGCCGCGGGCGATGAGTGAGACGTCGTGGCCGGCATCCGCGAGCCTCGCCCCGAGATATGCGCCGATACCGCCGGCACCGAAGATTGCGAACTCCATCTCGTCGTGGTTCGCATGCCGAGCCCAAGAAGGTCACCCCGACGCCGAGTAGTCCTGATTCCCTCGGATCGCAAGGCAGTTGCCGACTCCACGCGAGAGAAAGGGTATGAAGATCGCCGTTCCGAACAAGGGCCGACTCCACGAGCCGACGATCGAACTGCTCGAACGTGCCGGGCTCCACATCGAAAACGGCGCGAACCGCAAGCTCTACGCCGACACCGTCGATCCCGAGGTGTCGATCCTGTATGCGCGTGCCGCCGACATTCCTGAATACGTGTCGGATGGCGCGGCTGACCTCGGGATCACCGGGTTGGATCAGGCAAAGGAGGCCGACGCAACGACCCTCGTCGATCTGCTCGATCTGGAGTTCGGAAGCTGTCGGCTCGTACTCGCGGCACCCGAGGACGGAGAGATCCGTGAAACGACGGATCTCGACGGAAAGACCGTCGCCACCGAGTTCCCGAACGTCACCTACGAGCACTTCGCACAGCGGGGACTCGATCCCGAGATCGTCGAAGTCACCGGCGCGACCGAACTCACCCCGCACGTCGACATGGCCGACGCGATCGTCGACATCACCTCGACGGGGACGACCCTGCGGATGAACCGACTGGAGATCATCGACGAGGTCCTCCAGAGTTCGGTCCGGCTGTTCGCCCGTGAGGACGTCGTCGACGAGCCGAAGGTCGAACAGATCCGAACGGCCCTCCAGTCGGTGCTTTCCGCGGACGGCAAGCGCTATCTCATGCTCAACGCGCCCGAGGACCGGGTCGAGGAAATCCGTGAGGCGCTGCCCGGACTGGGCGGGCCGACGGTGATGGACATCGCTGGGGAAGGAATGGTCGCGATCCACGTCGTCGTCGACGAACGCGACGTCTTCGAGACGATCACGGAGATCAAGAATCTGGGTGCGAGCGGCATCCTTGTCACCGAGATCGAGCGGCTGGTCGAGTGAGCTATCGAAGGTCGGGGATCGCGACGTCCTCGTCGATTCCGACCGTCCCGTAGCGCCAGCGCACCCACGCAACCGTCAGCAGACAGCCGGCGACCATCGCCCCGAACCCGAGCAGCCCGGCCTCCGGCCCGAACGAACCGCCGGTCGCCACCGCGGGACCGCCCTGTTCGATATCGACGACGCTCGCGCCGAAGTCCATGCCGCTGACCGGAAATCCATACACGGTTCCCTGAAAGAGGTTCCAGGTGATGTGCAGGCCGATCGGGATCGCAAGCTCGCCGGTGAGCAGGTAGCCAAGCGCCAACATCACGCCCGCAAACGAGATCGCGAGTGCGCTCACGAGGGTGGCGTTCGGGTTGCTCGCGTGCAGCGCGCCGAAGACCACCGAGGAAACGACCGTTGCGAGGGCGATCGCGCCAGCGACCCCGAGGGATCCCCGCGAACCTTCGGCGAGGTTCGTCAACAGGTAGCCCCGCAGGAGCAGTTCCTCGTAGACCCCCACGATCAGAAAGAGGACGACGCTCCCCACGACCACCCACAGCAACGCCTCGCCCGCGAACAGTGCTCGGACTTCGATCCAGCCCGCCCCGAGTTCGAGGAGGAATATCCCGCTCATCAGTAGCGCGCCCAGCGCCAACCCGAACCCGCAGTCGATCCACCACTCGCGGTCGAGCCCCAGTCCGAAGTCGGCGAAGCGTCGCCGATCGACGTACCGGCCGGCGAGCCAGACGCCGACGACGGTCCCGATCCCGCTGAGGCCGGTCGAGACCAAGGCGGATCCGACGCCGACACCGGCGCCCGCGAGCAGGGCGACATCGAGTATCGAGAGAACGATCAGCGGCGGGATCGTCAGTACCGCCGTCACGATCACGAGGACGACGACGCCGGCGACGATTCTGAGTGGTGTTCTCGCACGTCCCTCTTCGGCGTTCCAGACGAGTGATTGTAAGCTCATGTCGGTGCGGTTCCGAGCAGCGCGAGGAGGTTCTGCAGGGCGAATCCGAGCAGGAAGCTCACCGTGAAGTGAACTAGAGTGATGAATCCCGAGCGGGGGTACGAAACGTCGTAGACCGACTTGACCACGATCACCTCGGCGATGATCGCGATCGCCGCCGCTGGAAGCGGCCGGCCGGCAAGCGTCAGCGAGAACACGACCACTGCGGGAACCAACCCCGCGAGCGCGTTTCTCACCGGTACGTCACCCAGCGCGTACCGGGCGGCGATGTGAAGCGTCAGGCAGAACCCGAGCCCGATCACCAGAAAGGTCGTCGCGAGGGTGAAGAGGGCGCCGAGGACCATTCGCTACTCGAGCAGGCCGAGTTCCTCGAGCCGGGAGACGATCTTGTCGACGGCGTGTTCGGCGTCGACGGGCTGTTTCCCGCCCGTAATCACGAGTTTGCCGGAGCCAAAGAGCAGCGCGACGACCTTCGGCTCGTCGAGTCGGTAGACCAGCCCGGGGAACTGCTCGGGCTCGTACTCGATGTTTTCGAGGCCCAGTCCGATCGCGATCGCGTTCAGGTTGAGGTTGACGCCCAGATCCGCCGAGGTGACGATGTTCTGGACGACGATCTCGGGGTCGTCCTGGACTTGGATCTCGAGGTCGCGAAGCTTATCGAAGACTATCTGGAGGCTCTCGTGGACGTCGTCGGTCGACTTCGCGCCCGTACAGACGATCTTGCCCGACCGGAAGATGAGCGCGGCCGATTTGGGGTTCTGCGTGCGGTAGACCAGCCCGGGGAACTGCTCGGGGTCGTAATCCGCACCTTCGAGGTCCATCGCGACGCTTTGGAGATCGAGCTCCTGCCCGATGCCCGTCGATGCGACCACGTTCTCGATGTTGATGGTCTCCTTCGGGTCCATGTCTGTTTATAAAACGTATTTAACCTTTATAAAGGTGGTGGGGTAGCTCGGTCGGTGGATCGGCAGGCTCTTTCCGACGAGCGCCGACCGGTCGGTGTGTACCTGCTGGAGCTGGCCGGCGAGGGCGACGCCTTCGCACGTTGTGAAGCCCGTAGTGCCGCAACCGGCGTCGCGCGGCTCGCCCCCGGGCTGGCCAGCGCCCGCGGGATCGATCCCCGTCGCATCCGAACGCTCGCGTACACCCACCGGGCGAGCGAGCTGATCGGGACCTGTGAATGCGAAGTCGACGCGGCGCGACTCCTGCTCGAACTCGCGGGGATCGAGCGCGAAGGGTCGGTTCGCGTGCGCGCCCGCCGGGTGCGCGGGGCCGACGTCGACACCCAGCGGGTCGAGCGCGAACTCGGATCGGTCCTCGTCGAGCGAGGCTTTTCAGTGGATCTCGAGGACCCGGATCACGAGCTTCGAGCCGTCTTCTCCGATAGTACGGAACAGGGCTCCGCGGAGCGTTCGAGCGGTACCCAGTCCGGGACACCGAGAGACGGGATCTGCACGCTGGGCTGGCTTGCGGCCGCGAGCCGGCGGGATTTCGCCGCGCGCGCGCCCACCGAGAAACCGTTCTTCCAGCCCGGCAGCATGGACCCCCTTCTCGCACGAGCGATCGCGAACGTCGCGGGTGCCGCTCAGGGGAAAACGATCCTCGATCCCATGTGCGGGACGGGGGGCGTGCTCGTCGAGGCGGGACTGGCCGGCGCGCAGGTCATCGGGGCGGACACCCAATGGAAGATGACCCGCGGTGCACGCGAGAACCTCGCACACTACGGCATCACGTTCAACCTGTTTCGCGGCGATGCCACCCGGATCCCGCTTCGCGAGGGGAGCGTCGATGGCATCGTCTTCGATGCGCCCTACGGCCGCCAGTCGAAGATCGAGGGCGAACTGAAACCGCTCGTCGAAGGGGCGCTCGCCGAAGCCCACCGGATCGCCCCCCGTGCCGTCGTCGTCGCCGACCGTCCCTGGAGCGACGCCGTCGAGGCGGCCGGCTGGACGGTCGAAGACCGTTTCGAGCGCCGGGTCCACGGGTCGCTGACGCGCTATATCTCCGTGCTCGGTTAGCGCTCGGCGTCGCGTGCGGCCGTCCGTCGCTCCCGCTCCTCGTCGGTCTCGACCGTCAGGTCGGGCACCTCGACGGGGGACCCCTCAGCGTCGATCGCGACGAACGTAAAGGAGGCCTCCGTCGTCAGGGACGCCTCGCCGGTTCGGGGATCCTCGACCCACGCGCGGATCCGCACTCGAACGCTCGTCCGTCCGGTGTCGTAGGCGTAAGCCTCGATCCGTGCGATCTCGCCGATCGGGACGGGCTGTTGGAAATCGAGTTCGGTTACGCCGGCGGTGACGCAGGACTCGCCGGCTAAACGCATCGCCGCCATCGCGCCGACCTCGTCCATCCACTTCATCAGCATTCCGCCGTGGAGCGACTCGTAGTTGTTCGCGTGGTTGGGCTGCACGCGATACCTGTTCTCGATCAGTGTCTCCGAAAGGGACGTCATGACCCTCCTTCACCATCGATGGTAATGAAAGCGGCCGGCTCAGAGGACGAGCAGCGCCGCACTCACGACGGCAAGAACGTAGCCCGAGAGCACGGCCGCGTATTTGGCGAACAGCCGCCAGTCGAATCCGCGAATCGAGAGGATCCCGCAGAAGAGGAAGCCGAGCCAGAGGTTCGACAGCCCCGCACCGTACATCACGGCCACCAGCGAGTTGAGGAGGTCGGCCCCACCGCCGACCAGCCCGGGACCGATGATCACCCAGACGGCGGCGGGGTCGGGGATCGCGAGCCCCAACCCGAAGGAGGCAACCAGCGGGGCGAGTTCGGTTGTTCCGAGCGCAGCGCCGATCGGCTCGTAGAGTTCCGCCCCCGAGAGCAGCGCGAAGACGACCGCATAGAGCATAAAGGGAATCGCGACGTGGTTGGCCCACCGGGTCGCGTGGGTGGTCTTCGAGCGGAACGCCATCGGGCGCGTGTGAACGAGCAGCCCGAGGATCATCAGACAGAACAGCAACCACAGGAGTGTCAGCGCCCCGCCGGTCGCGAAGTGGATCCCCGCCGAGCCGATCCCGATGACCACTGCGACCCCGGAGATGAGCCGGGACTGTTCGAGTCGGTCGGCCGCCGTGTACTCGGAACGTGTCGGTAGCGTGTAGTGATCGAGCGTTGAGCGGATCGATCCCTCTAGAAGCGAACCACTGGCCAGTTCTCGGCGGTCCGCCTCGTCGTCTGGCGCGAGACCGACCAGCACCAGCGGCAAGGTCACGATCAGCAGCAGGCTCGGGACGAGGTTCGCCGGCGCGAGGACGAACCCGGTCATTCCTATCGCTCCCGTCGAGTCGGCGAAGACGCCGGTCATCTCGGCCAGCGCCGTATCGGCCATCAGCAACGCTCCCGGGCTGGTAAGCCCCTGATTGGCGAGGACAAGCGAGAGCAAGCCGGCCGTCAGCACCGCGGGGTAGTGGACCGCGACGCCCTCCTCGCGTGCGCGTCGGCAGAGTCGCCGGCCGATCAGCACACCGCCGACGAGCCCGAGCGCCCAGTTGATCCAGCCGAACGCGAGCGCGATAGCGCCCGTGGCGTAGACGATCGCGGGCTGGCTCGTCGGAACGAGCGCGGCGAGGTGATCGAACAGCGCGCCGACCGGTGGGGACTCGACGACGGTCGCCGAGAGCACCCAAAAGAGGATCAGCGCCATCTGCAGGGCAAATAAGTCATAAAACCCCGTCGTGAACAGTTCGAGCTGGTCGAGCGGGGCGAAATACGGGATCGTGACGACGAGCGCGATCAGCGCGAGTACCACCGAGAGCGCGAGCGATTCGGGGAAGAAGCGTCCGAAGAACGGCACGAACTCTTCCGTTTCGTCGGACGCGCCGGCGTCAGCGTCGGCGTCTGTATGTCGTGTTGCCATTTCGATCACCTCAGAGGACTCCGAATCCCATCAGCAGCGTTCCGATCCCGAAGACGATTCCACTGAAGACGAACAGCACGGCCACGTACCCCATCATGTCCCTGATCGAGAGGCCGGCGATCCCAAGGACCGGTATCGCCCAGAACGGCTGGATCATGTTGGTCCACTGATCGCCCATCGCGAACGCGATCATCATCGTCTCGACGTCGGTTCCGGGGATGTTCTGGGTCGCGTTCACCAGCAGTTCGCCGGTGACGGTCCACTGTCCGCCTCCGGAGGGGACGAAGAAGTTGACGGTGCCCGCCGAGAGAAAGACGAGCAGATACCACGTCGTCTCGGTGGCGTAGTTGGCAGCGGTCGAGGCGATCAGCTCGGCCAGCCCCGACGCGGCCATGATCCCCATGATTCCGCCGTAGAACTGGAACTGAATGATCACCTGGCTGGCCCCCTCGATGGCCTCGCGCAGGACCTCGTAGTAGCTCCGAAAGGACATGTGAAAGACGAACCCGAGCGCGAGCATCGCGGAGATGAAGAGATTGATGTTGATGACCTCGGTAAACGGCGAGGTCGCAAACAGGTAGCCGAGATACACCCACATCAACAGCCCGGTCCCCACACAGAGGAGCTTGCTGTCGACGAGCGCGTCCTTGAGTGCCGACGTCCCCTCCCGGTGTGGATCGACCGCTTGTCCACCGTCGGTCGCGATGTCGGCGTCGGCAGAGCGTAGCTTCTCCGCCGGAATGGTCATCAGATCCTTGTCGGGCGCCATCAGTGGCATGAGCACGAGCGTCACCAGGACGATCGCGCCGATGACCACGAGGTTCGCGGTCGTGAACATGGTCGCTGAGACCGGGATCACCCCGATCGAGTCCTCAAGGAAGTGCCCCGGTGTCGCACTCAACAGATACGAGGCCCCCGAAAGCCCCTGATGCCACGGCAGTAGGCCGGCGTAGGCGGTCGCCACCAGCAGGGGGTAGTGGATCTCGACGCTCTTGCGGTCCATCGCGATCCCCACCTCGCGGGCGAAGATCCCACCCACGACCAGGACCATCCCCCAGTGGAACAGCCCGACCAGCTGGCCGACGACCGCCGTCACCAGAATCGCCTGGCGTTGCGAGCTCGGGATCGTCGCGAGTCGACCCAATACCCGCTTGACCGGCGGCGAGTCGGCAAGCGCCCAGCCGGTCAGCAGCGCGAGCGAGGCCTGCATCGAGAACGTGATGACGTACCAGAACCCCTCGCCCCATTGGGCCGTGACCTCGGCGGGGCCGCTTGGCGTCAGCCAGACGGCCAGCCCCATCGTCACGAACGTCAGAAGCACCGCGAAAATGAACGCGTCGGGCAGGTATCGCTGGACCACCCGGCTGGCACCGGCACCCAACGCGGTAAAGGAGTTACTTATCGAGTTACGGATACGTCCACTCATCTGATCCCATTCCGACTTCGTAGTACGCCTCGAGCACGCTCACCGTCGTTTCTCGGACAGTGTGCCTCAGTAACACTCATACTCGGAAATACGTCTCGACTACCGACAATTAAAGACCATGCTTGCGCCATGACGGTCAGCTGATCAAACGGTCGAGCGCTCGGCGCCAAGCTCCGCGAGTAACTGTCCGAGCTGGATCCGGTCGCTGGTGCCCTCGGTCAGGTCCATGTCGATCTCGCCCGCGCGTCGGTGGATGTCGACGAGCTCGTCCCCGCCGTACCGGGAGCGCGAGACGCTCAGGACGTCCGCCAGGACCTCGCCACCGTCGTAACCCTCGTCGATCAGGAGTTCGTCGAGGAGTTTTCGGGCATCGATGAACTCGCCCTTTTCGGCGTTGACGAGCATGTCCTCGACCCGGTCGTCGATTCCGACCTCGCCGAGCGCCTCGTAGGCCGCCTCCATCGTGATCTCCTCGTCGGCCTCCGCGACGGTCTGGGCGCCCAACACGGCTTTCCGGAGGTCACCATCGGCGTAGCTCGCGACGTACTCGATGCCCTCGGCGTCGTACTCGATACCCTCTCGCTCGGCGATCCGTTCGAGTATTCCGACGGTTTCGTCGGTCGTCGGCGCGCGTACGGGGACGGGGAAACACCGCGAGACGATGGGCGCGATCAGCGCCGAGGGCTGGCGAGTCGTGATGACGAACTGGGCGGCCTCGTGGTGCTGTTCCATCACCCTCCTCAGTGCCTGCTGGAAATCCTCGCGGATCGCTTCTGCGTTGTCGAGCAGGATCGTCTTGTAATCGCCCGAGACGGGCGGGTAGCTCGCCGACTCCTTCAGGACGTGGTTGATCAGGCCGGCCTTCGAGGTCCCGCGGCGGCGTTTGGGCGTGATAAACGGGGAAAATCGGGGATCCTCGGAGAGTTCCTTTTTCGTCATCGAGAAGAAGTCGGCGACGTTGATCTCGACCAGATCGTTCTCCGAGTCGTGGGCTTCACGCGCGAGCGCCCGGACGGCGGCGGTCTTGCCGGCACCCTTTGGGCCGTAGAGCGCGAGGTTGATGGGCTCCTCGCTCGCCCGCGTGAGGTACTCCCTGATTCCCTCTTGTGGAAGCTCCGCGAGCGTCGGGGCGTTCGTTTCGGTCCACAGCGGCGCGTCCATTACCGACCCTTCTCGTGGCGCGGATACAAAGGCGTCGCTCCGCGGTCGGCCGTCGCCGCAGCGTCGTACGTCGAACCTACGTCTCCGTGCGCCACGCTTCGAGACACTCCTCGTCACAGAAATGCAGTGCCGACTCGTAGCCCGGTTCGTCGTCTATTGTTACCCACTCCATCGGGTCGAGGGGTTCACCGCAGTGCTCGCAGAACTCCCGCGTGGTCTCGTTGCTCGGGTTCGGCGTCGTATCGCTCGGCTCCTCCATACACTCGATTGGTGCGTGCCCCTCAAAACGACAGGGGATCGGCGGCCTCCCAGCGCGGGGCGAATTCCTCGTGGATCTCGGCGGCGAAGGCGGGGTCCTTCAGGTCGATAACCGAGAACACCTCGCCCGGTCGAAGGGGGTTCGATACCTGTAGAACCACTTCGACGCCGTCGACGAGGTTGAACGTCCCGTCGAGCCCCTCGGTCGTGCGCACCGAGAACGAGGGGTACTCCGAGAGTCGAGCCCGGTAGCGCTCGCCGACGCTTTCGGGAAGCGTCTCGACGACGTCCGGCGTCATCAGCACCGAGACGTCGACGCCCCGGTCGACGGCGGCTTCGAGGCGCTCGGTCACTACGTCACCTATCTCGTCGAAATCAAACTGCGGCGAGCGGTTCGCGACCACCATGACGATGCTCTCGTCGGCGGCCGAAAGCCGTTCGAGCAGGAGTTCGAGGGTCTCCGTGTCGCCGACGGCCGCGGTCCAGAACTGCTCCTCGATGGGCTCTGCGGTTTCCAGTTCCTCGCTCAGCGTTTCGACGATCTCTTCGTAGCGCCCGAGGGTCTCACGGGCCTCGCGGCGCTTGTCCTCCAGCAAGCGTTCGAGGGCGGTATCGGGCTCGACCGCCACGTACTTCTTGGGTCGGCTCGCCGTCTGGCTCCGGATCAGGTTGTGGCCCTCGATGCTGTTCAGCACGTCGTAGATCCTCCCCATGGGGACGTCGCTGGCACGCGACAACTCTTTTGCCGTTGTCGATCCCATATGTAACAGCGACCGGTAGACACGCGCCTCGTACTCCGAGAGACCGAGGTCCCTGAGACTAGCCATACACTATACTACGGTTCACTATTTATAAACAAACCGGCCGTTGTTATTGCTACTCGGCCGCGAAGAGCTCCGATACCGCGCGTTCGAGTTCGGCGGGACTGCTCGCCGGCTCCGCTTGTCTCCCGTTGACGCTCGCGAGGGCCCCCTTGTGGTCGACGTCGGGGACGATCACGGCCTCGTGGTCGGCGATCCGCAGGGCAGCCCGATGAAGGTCCGAACCGGCCGGTTCACCCACCCGAATCACGAGCGGGCCGTCGACCAGTCGCGAGACGGCCGTCCCATAGGCGGCGAGTTCCGGGCCCAATCGATCGCTCGCACCCGCGTACGCCGCGAGCGCCTCGCGGGCGACCGTACGATATCGGTCTTCCCCCGTGAGGATCGCGAGATCGAGCAGGCCGTCGGCGAGTTCGGCGGTGGCGTCGAGCGGGTAGAGCGGATGGGAGAGCAGTCCAGCCCCCTCGCTTTGTCCGTCCTGGAACCGGCCGTCTTCGACTTGGAGTTCCCCGATCGTGTGGTCGGCGACCGCCCGGGCCCTTGCCAATGCATTCTCGTCGCCCAGTACTTCCCGGGCCGTCGTCAGCGCCTGGAGGACACGAGCCTGATCGCTCAGGACGGTGTGATCGCCGTCGGCACAGTGGGCGACGCAGCCCCCGTCGATCAGTTCGTCGAGAGTCGAGAGAACTCGCTCCGAGAACCGTTTCGCCTCCGCGTCATCGGTGTACGCGTAGTACGTCAACAGCGCGTCGACTGCGAGCGCGTTCGGGCCGGCGTACACGGTCGTATCGACCGGGGGATCGGTCCGGTCTTCGGGCGCGCCGTACGAATCATCGGGACCCGGTGCCTGGCTCGCGGCGACGGCTTCGCCGGTCCAGAGCGTCGTTGTCAGGTATTCGACAGTGCGGCCGGCGGTCTCCCTGTACTCTTCCTCGCCGGTCGCGAGATAGGCGTTCGCGAAGGCCCTGCACAGCGCCGCGTTCTCGTCGGCGAGCTTCTCGTGGGCGATGTCGCTCCAGTCGCGGTTCGCGGCGTACCTGAAAAAGCCCCCCTCGTAATCGTCGTAGAGATGGGTCCGGATCGCGTCGAGGCTCCGGCGCGCGGACTGGCGGTCGCGTTTCAGCGCGAACTCGATCGTTCGGGGCAGGGGGAACTTGGGAGCCTCCCCCCAGCCGCCGTACTGCTCGTCGAAACTCGCTTCGAGTTGCCCGGCGAACTGGCCCTCGATCCCCGTATCGAGAGCTCCCGTCGGCGGGTCGGTCTCGCGGAGCGAGCGCGGAATCCGGCCCGGATCCTCCCGGTCCGTCCAGACCTCCCGAACGCGTTCGAGGACGCTCCGGAGTCCCTCGACGCCGAGCGCGGTCGCACCGGTGAGGATCTTCCCGTCGGGGGTACAGAAGACAATCGAGGGGAACCCGCCCATGTTGTACCGGTCACGAACGCGCGGTCTGCGGTCGACGTCGACCTTGATCGGGACGAACTCCGCGAGGTTGGCCCGGATCTGGGGGTTCTCGAAGGTCGTCTCCTCCATCTCGGTACACTCCACACACCACGTCGCCGAGAGGAAGAGTAGGGCCGGTACGTCCCGCTCGCGGGCGCTCGCGAGCCCCTCTTCCCACGAAAACCAGTCGATCGAACCGGCCGAATCGTTCATACGCTCCGGTAGCGGCGGCACGCGTTAAGGCCCTCCGATCACCGGTCCGGTGGGGTAAACATCGTTTTCAATCGACAAATCGATATATTGATGTGCGTACGCGCGCAGGCTCTTGCAAGGGATATATGCATATCTACAGCGTCACTCGACGGGACGGAACGCTCTCGTCGATCACCGTCGCGGACCCCGACGGTCGAACCGCTTCTTTCGCCGTTGAGAACGGCAAAAGCGGGCGGACGCTGGCACACACCCCGAAAATTTCGGACGCGTGGTGCCGCGAAGCGTGGGCGTTCGCGAACGTCATGATCGCGACGGAACTGGAGACGGCCTGCTCGGCGAGCGCCTGAGTGCTCAGAACAATGTAAAGCGTTTTGGGCGCGCGCCCGGTAGAGGGACGTATGTGGAAGCGCCTGCTGGCGGTGTTGCTGATCGTCCCCCTCGTCGACGCGATCTTCCTGATCGTGGTCGCCGATTGGCTCTCGTGGCCAGTGACGGTGCTGCTCGTCGTGCTGACGGCGCTGTTGGGAACGCTGTTCGTCCGCGCGGAGGGCCGACACACCGTCCGGCGCTTCCAGCGGGCACTCTCCGAGGGCCGGGCGCCGACCGACGAGTTGCTCGACGGCGGCTTTCTGATCGCGGCGGGCGCACTGTTGCTCACGCCCGGACTCGTCACGGACGCCATCGGTTTCCTGTTCGTGCTGCCGCCGAGCCGCTACGCCCTGCGGGGGCTCGTAAAGCGATACGTGGTCCGCCCCTATCTCGAGAAAAAAACGGGCGGGTTCGTCAGCGGGGCCGTCTACACGAACGGTTTTCCCGACGCCGAGGACGACGACACCGTCGACATCGGCTCGGACAGTTACGACGTCCACGAGGGCGAGGGATCGTAGGAAAGAGAAACCCTTAAACAGCACACCGGAATACGTACAGGTGCGTTCGGGCCGATAGCTCAGTCAGGTTGAGCGCTCGGCTGATAACCGGGAGGTCCGCGGTTCAAATCCGTGTCGGCCCACTGTCTCTGTCACTCGACAGGGCGGTTACGCCGCACGGATTTGAATCAGGGAGCAGTTCGTCTGCGACCGTGGTTCAAATCCGTGTCGGCCCATCCCGATCCCACCGGCCGACGGCCGAGGGGAAATCCGGGATCATGCCTCCCCAGCCACCCAATCTTTCGTGGTTTCGTTCACCAACAGCGTCCGACTTCGCGTCTAGTAGTTGTGTTCATTCCGAGCGAGCAGGTGCACCGTCTCGACAGCACGGGATAAGCGACTCCATCGCCCGTCTCTGATCGTCAAACGACATACTTGCCGGTACCGACCCGCCGCTCGTGGCGGAACCAGTCGTCCCGTTCCTCGCCGCCTCCGCGGGTGTGTATGGAAGGTGGACGAACCCCGCCGGGAGGTTGGTGTGGTGGCGGACGGTGTAGAGCGCGCGATTACAACAGTGCGTTCCGGCGGTGTTCGATACCCGGGCGGGGATCCCCGCTTCGAGGAGGGTCTCGACACAGTCGACGACCGGGACGTTCGCGAAGTACGCGTCGGGTCCCTCGGGGACGATCCGCTCGTCGTGTGGCGTCGATCCTGCGTTGTCGGAGGTCGCGCCGGCGTCGGCGACGTTGATCGCGACGCGTTCGACACTGATCGCGCTCCGACCGGCGGCGAGCCCCGCCGAAAGCACTCTATCGGGACGCACCTCGTCGATCGCATCGAGGAGTTCGTTCTCGACACGCGCGAACTCGACGGGCAGGACGCGTCCGACCACGTCTTCTCCGTCGACCGTCTCCCCGTTGAAGTGGGTTGCGAGGCGCTCGCTAGGGTTGGTTTCGTGCTCGGCGAAGGGTTCGTAACCGGTCAGAAGCACCGTCATGCTCCCCGGGACGGATCAGGGGGTGATGGTGCTTGCGATCAGAGCAACAACGAGACAATCGCGAGGATGATGAAGATGATGATGAAGATACGCGCGATCTCCATCGAGATCCCCGCGACGCCGCGTGCGCCAACGGCGGCAGCGATGATCGCGAGGACGAAGAAAACGATCGCGTACTGGAGGAACTCGCCCGAGAACTGCATCGGCGCGAGGACGTCCATCATAGTACTGAGTTGAACCATGTCCGTCTTTCTCCGCCCGCATTCATATAGGTGGTGCCCGCTTCGACGGTGGCCCGGAGCACGCAGTTCAAGACCCTCTCGCCGAAAGGCTTCGTATGGAACTCGCCGCCCAGACGTGGCCCGACCTCGGGAGCTACTTCGAGACGGAATCGCTCGCACTCGTCCCTCTCGGCTCGACCGAACAGCACGGCCCGCATCTCCCCGAAGGAACCGACCACATTATCGCCGAGTCGCTCGCCCGGACCGCAGCCACCCGATCGGGCTTTCTCTGTACGCCGACGATCAACATCGGCGTGAGCCCGCATCACCGCCAGTTCCACGGGACGATGTGGGTCGATGCGCCCGTCTTTCGCGATTACGTGGAAAACCTCGTTTCGAACCTCACTTATCACGGGATCGACCGGGTCGTCTTCGTCAACGCCCACGGCGGTAACGTCGCCCACCTTCGGGAGGTCGGACGGCGGCTTCACGACCGCGAGGAAGCCTATGCGATCGAGTGGATGTGGGACGAGAGCATTCCGACCCTCGTCTCCGACCTCTTCGAACAGAACGGCCCCCACGGCGGTCCCAAGGAGACGGCGATGATTCAGCACCTCGCCGGCGAGCTGGTCCGTGAGGACCGTCTGGAGGAGGCCTACGAGGGCGGAGCCCGGTTCCCGACCGATGGCTCCCATCAGAACGGCGCACGGGTCTTCTACGACTGCATCGATAACTCCGAGAACGGGGTGTTTGGCGACCAGCGCGACGCGACCGCCGAGAAGGGCCAACGCCTGTTCGAGGCCGCCACCGAACAGCTCGTAGAGCTCTGTC
This sequence comes from Halalkalicoccus subterraneus, assembly GCF_003697815.1. Classification (NCBI taxonomy): domain Archaea; kingdom Methanobacteriati; phylum Methanobacteriota; class Halobacteria; order Halobacteriales; family Halalkalicoccaceae; genus Halalkalicoccus; species Halalkalicoccus subterraneus. Next base: position 44,522 of record NZ_RDQG01000006.1, read on the forward strand.
AGTGGCTCAACGAGCAGCCCTTCGAGGATCTCGTCGAAAAACCGCACGTCTGAGCCGTTCATTATAATAGTAACAAAACTTATATATTGATAAACTGTATTCTAATTTGATATGAATGTGGGAGAGAACACGTCGACCGGCTACACTCACTCGCGGGAGTTCTCCCACCGGGGGTACGACTTTCGGGTACGGATCAACGATGACCTGATGTCGTACACCGCTACCGCTTCATGCGACGGTGACGTCGTCGTCACCGTTCTGGATCTGGGAGCCGAGGCAGCCCGGTGGTCTCATGCCACCGTCGCCGAGACGGTTCTCGACTGACGTGCGTCACGCCGATAGCGGTGCAGTCGCCGCGGCTTTACGTGGCTGCCCCCTACGGGCGGTGTGAACACGAACGAGGTCCACCGCCAATGGGCGGAGCGATCGGGGGAGTACTCCCCGGACTACTACGCCTACTACGGCCCCGACGGGACGAGCGACCGCATCCGACGGGCGCTCGATTCGCTTTCGGATCCGGAGCCGTCGGTGCTTGAACTGGGCTGTAGTTCTGGTCGTCATCTCGCCCACCTCTATGAGCACGGCTACCGGGACCTCTCGGGGATCGAGATCAACGACGAGGCTCTCGACGTGATGGCCGAGAACTACCCCGATCTGGCCGCCGAGGGCACCTTCCATGTCGACGCGATCGAGTCGGTTCTTCCAGAGTTTGAGGACGGCAGCTTCGACGTCGTCTTCTCGGTCGAGACGCTCCAGCATATCCACACCGACAACGAGTGGGTCTTCGCCGACATCGCAAGAGTCGCGGACGACCTCCTCGTGACGGTCGAAAACGAGGGCAACGACGAGGAGTCGGTCAACTACGTCAAAGACGAGTTCCCGCTGTACTACCGCGACTGGCGGGCTGTTTTCGGCGCTCTAGGGTTCGATCACGTCGATTCCGAATCGCTCGATCGGGACACGTTCCGCACGTTCCGCCCGGCGGACGCCTCGTCCGAGCCGTCGATCTGAGGTCAATCTTTACATATCAAATTTATGTTTATATATCAATATATAAAAGATATAAATATATCGGGAACTATTGATACGACTGATAGCCATGACCACACACCCCGAAGGCCATTGTCGCACCTGTGGCGAGCCGCTCCTGTTCCGTCCGTGTCTTAACTGCCGGCGTTCGGGACGACCGCCGCTTTCCACATTCGATCCAATCGGGAACGGATCTGTGTCGACCGGTCGACGGTAACTCAGGGCCGGTCGTTGCGGTGTTCGGTTCCGTACCGCGCTTCGGTCCCGTACTCGAACCCCAGAGAGGAGAGTCCCTCACTCCGGCCGACCGCGCTGTCGGCGTCACTCGGGGTCGATCGGATCTCGCCTGCGAGGCTCGTGATCACGTAGCCGACGGCGAGCGCGGCGAGGATCGAGCCGTGCCCGAGCTGAAAGAGGGTGTAGCCCTCGAAGAACTGATGGATCGCAAACCCCGTCGCGAGCGCGAACATCCCGGCGTCCACACGCCGGTAATCGAGCGTGCCGTGGACGAGCGGCCCGAGAACGAGCAGACAGTACGCCAGCCCGCCGATCAGTCCGGTACGGATGAAAATCGAGAGATAGGAGTTGTGGACGCTGCCCCCGACGTCGGTGTACGGCTCGATCGCGGTCCCCGTGCCGATGATCCCCTGGCCGAACAGCCCCGAGTCGTACCGGGTCGCCTCGATTCCAGCTTGCCAGAGCGTAAATCGGTTCGCGGGGTCGATCGGGAGGACGGAGTGGTAGATCAACACGAGAAAGACGGGGACACTGACGGCGATCCCGACGACCGCGATCGGCAGAAGCCGCCTGTCTGTCGCGACGAGAGCGTAGACCACGACCGCGACGGCGGCCGCGAGCATGCTCGCGCGGCTGTTCGAGAGGTAGAGACCCGCCGCGGTGATCGCCAGCCATCCGAGTGGAGCGGCGGCGAGCAGCGGATAGTCCGAGCGGCTGATCGTCCGGTGGAACGCGACGGCGCTCGCGAAGACACCGGCGAAGGCGAGCAGCCCGAACGTGTTCGGGTTCGCGAACACCGAGCGAAGCACCGGGACCTCGCCGAACCCGCCGAACGAAACGGTGGCGCTCCAGGTTCGAATCTCGAAGATCCAGAGGCTGAAATCGCCGTAGACGATCGCCGGGAGCGCAAGCAGCGTCGCGCCGGCCGCGACGCCCGCGACCGTCCAGTAGACCGCGTCGGCCGAGACGTACCGCGGGAGAACGAAGCAGTTGAACGCGAGGAGGATACCGGCGAAGACCGGAAAGAGACCGAGCCCGGTGGCCGAACCGAACTCCTGGGCGTGAGAGAAGAAGATCCCGGTCACGACAACGGCGACCCCGAGATACGGGGCGGCAACGGGGAGAAACCGTCCGAGATCGTCCCGGACGAGGGTAAACACGAACAGGAGAAACAGGACGGCCAGAAGCTCGATCCGACGGAACCCGAGGCCGCCGACGACCAGCACGAGCAGGACGGTTCCGAGTGCGAACGTGAGTGCGACCTGCAGGGAAAACAGCGGCGAGATCCCTCCGTGTCGTCGCGCGTCGTACTGGTTGAACGCGATCGCCACGAGGAAGAGATACATGAGAACGAGATGGACCGACCGGAACTGCTCGGTCGTGCTCGCGAGTACCGCGAGGAGGAACGTTGCCGCAAACAGGAGGTCTGTGAGGCGATCCATGGGACGATGTCGGGATAGGAGTTGGTAGGTGTTGGTTGTGGAGGATCAAATAGGTAATCACCGACACGGGTCGCCGACCTTACCCGTCGAACGTCCAGTTCGTCTCCAGGTTTGGCGTGTTCGCGAGGGTCTGGTACACCACGCAGTACTTCTCGGTGGACCGCTGGAGCGCCGCTGCGGTGTCGGCCTCGACGTCGCCGTCGACGACGATATCGAGGCGGATCTCCTCGAAGCCGACCGGGACGTCCTCGTCGATTCCCATGGTCCCGCGCAGGTCGAGATCTCCGCTCACCTCGGTCCCGATCGCCGCGTCGAGCCCGAACGCGTCGGCGACCGCCTGGGCGGTGAGCTGGGCACACGCCGCGAGCGCCCCCAGCAACAGGTCGCCCGAACACGCGCCGGTTCCCGGCCCTGCCGCCCCTTCGTGGAGTTCGGCCTCGTAGACGGCCCGTCCGATATCGACGTCACACGACCGGACGTCCGACTGCTCCTCGCCACTGGCCGACAGCGTGATTCGCGCCGCATCGGGATCCTTCTCGTACTGCTCTTTCAGCGGTGCCTGCTCCTCTTGCAAGGTATTCTCTCCCATATACTTCGATATATCCCGGTGCTACTTACGTCTAGTCGTCGCGGAACCGGCGGCCGTCACCTCCTTGCGAACGTTTAGGGTCCGACTCGTTGATCGACCGGTCGTGAACGCGCTTTCCTACCCCACGAAGCGGCGATGGCTCGCGTGGGGAGCGCTGGCGACCGTCTTCCTGCTGGTCAACGTTCACCGGCTCTCGACGGCGGTCCTTTCCGAGCGGCTGACGACTGATTTCGCCGTCTCGGCCGCCCGGTTGGGGACGCTTCACGCCTCGTTTTTCCTCGTGTACGCCGTCGTCCAGATTCCGACGGGCGTGCTCGCCGACCGGGTCGGGCCTCGCCACGTCGGCTCGGGCGGGGCCGTTCTCCTGAGTCTCGGCGCGATCGGGTTCGCGCTCGCCGGGAGCTACCCTGTCGCGCTCCTCGCCCGAGCATTGATCGGGCTCGGGGGCGGCGTCATCTTCGTCTCGACCCTCCGGTTCTGTGCGAACTGGTTCCGCCGTGAGGAGTTCGGAACGATGACGGGCCTGACCGCAGGTGTCGCCGGCCTCGGGGCGATCCTCGCGACGACGCCGCTCGCGGTCGCCGCCGAGCGCTTGGGCTGGCGGAGGACGTTCCTCGGGCTTGCGGCCGTCGGCTTTCTCGCCGCGGTCGCGGTGTATGCTCTCGCGCGGAGCTCGCCCGGCGCCGCCGGGCTCGAACCGATCGAGGACGTCCCCGAACAGCCCGTGGTCTCGCTTTCGCGGACGAAATCTCACTTGTGGACGCTCGCAGGCGACCTCGACCAGTGGCTGCTCTCGACCGTCTTCTTCGCGGGTATGGGGACGATCCTGACGCTGATCGGGCTATGGGGTGTGCCGTATCTCGTGGTCGTCTACGGCCTCGACGTGACGACCGCATCGTACTACACCCTGCTCGGATCCGTCGGGATGCTGATCGGCCCACCTGCAATCGGCTGGATTTCGGACAGGATCGAACGGCGACTCCCACCCATGTGTGTCGGTCTCGCGCTATTCGCGCTCGCCCTCGGGATCGTGCCCGTCACGGGCAGGCCTCCGCTTCCGGTCGTCGCCGGGATCTACTTCTGCTGTGGCTTTCTGGTCGGGTCCGCAGTGCTCGCTCTGTCGGCCGTCAAGGAGCGCTACCCGCCCGAGGCCAGCGGCGTGGCCACCGCGACGGTCAACACCGCCGGGTTCGTCGGCGCGACGGTCTTTCCGACGGCGATGGGGGTCGCCCTTGATGCTTACCGCACCGGCGACGCCGTCGGTGGGACGGTCGTCTACACCGAGTTCGGCTACCGGGTCGCCTTCGCCATCATCGCCGGGGCGGTCGCGATCGCCTTTTGCTGCTCGCTGTGGCTGTTCGTCCGCGAGCGATAGCGCTTGCGAGGCCGTGGACTGAGAACCGCAAAGTGACGCGATGCTCGCAGGCGAACGCGCGGACGCCCTATTATCTTCGCTCTGCCCTCGTCGCAGTGAAGGTCGTTCGTGCGGCTCCGAAACCGCTGTCGGTACCTTTCCATGTCGGACCACGACGATTTCAAACGCCATTCGCTACTAAAGGTCATAGTCGTGCGCATCGAAAGGGACTGTATGGAGTCGACGGAGTTCGTCCGTCGAACGGGGGAGGGGGCGACCCGCACTGAGTTCGATCGACGAGTCGAACGACAGGCCGAGGCGCTTCGGGCCGCGTTCGCTGACGACGAGTTCGACCCGGGGTACGCCGTCGGACTCGAACTCGAAGGCTACGCCGTCGACGGTCGGGGCCGCCTCGCTTCCATGCCCGAACCGGTGTTCGGATCGATCTGCGAGCGGGAACTCGGTCGCCATAATGCGGAGCTGAACACCCCGCCGACCTCGTTCGACGCGGCGGGAATCGATGCGCAGGCGAGCATGCTTGAGGAACGGTTGTTCGGTCTCCGACACGCGCTCGCCGAGTTCGACCTCGGGTTCGTCACCGACGGGATGTGGACGATCGGCCCGCCGACGGGTGTCTCCTCGTATTTGGGTGACACTCGAGTCGAAGGGGGAGTCTCTCTGCCGACGCACGTGTCACCGGCCCCGCGCTACTATGCGCTTGATGCCGACATCACCGCTTTCGGACCCGTCTCGCTCTTGGTGCCGGGCTGTCGACGTACCTTTCCGACGATCCTGGTCGAGTCGCTTGCGGCCTCGATGCAGGTCCACCTGCAGGTTCCGACCACACAGTTCGCCCGGTACTACAACGCGGCCCTTCGGACCGCCGGACCGCTAGTGGCGCTGGCGGCGAACTCGCCGTTTCTCCCGCCCGAACTCTACGAGGCTGATCCCGAGACCGTTCTCGAGGGACCGGTCGAACTGCGCGTTCCCGTCTTCGAGTCGATGAACGTCCGCGAACCCGGCAAGGTCCGTTTTCCCCGCGACGTCGAGGGGCCGGGTGACGTCCTCGACAACCTCGTCGCTGATCGCACGTGTGTTCCGTGTCTCAGCGAGTGGTTCGACTCGGGTGAGGGGTTCGGAGCCGACTTCTGGGAGCTGATCCACAAACAGGGCACCTACTGGCGGTGGGTGCGTCCGATCTTCGGTCCCGACGGGCTCCGGATCGAGTACCGGCCGCTGTCGGCCCAGCCGACCGCCGCCGACGTGATCGCGTTTCAGGCGCTCGTGGTCGGACTGCTCCACGGGATCGTTTCGAGTGACCACCCGCTCTCGGAACTGCCGTGGATCGACGCGCGCGAATCGTTCTACGCGGCGGTCGAGGACGGTCTCGACGCCCGATTGGTCTGGATCGCGCGCGACGGCGATCGGACGACCGACCCCGCGACGCTCTACGGCGAACTGTTCGACCTCGCTCGCGCAGGGCTTCGATCCCGTGGGCTCGACGCACAGCGGATCGAGACGCTGCTCGCGCCGGCGGAACGACGCTGGCAGGAACGTACGACCCCGGCGATGTGGAAACGTGAGCGGGTTCGTGCCCACCTCGAAGGAAAGGGGCTCCACAGCGCAATCGAGGCCGCCCAGCGGGAGTACATCCGGCGGGCCGCGACCGGCGAGCCGTTCATCGCGTGGCTGGAGTAACCACCTGGCGCACGACGAGTGCGCGACCGGAGACAGGAGTTATGTGGGCGGGTTCGGACGGTCGAGTATGAACACCGAGCACATGGCAGCGCTGCTCGCACCCGATTCGATCGCGGTCGTCGGCGCGAGCCCCGACTCGTGGTACGCCTCGAACCTGATCGAGAACCTCGACGCGTACGGCTACGACGGCGACACCTACTACGTGAACCCGGGCCGCGACGAGGCGTGGGGTCAGCCGTGTCACGATTCGATCACCGACGTGCCGGCGACGGTCGATCTCGTCGTCGTGAGCGTCCCCCGCGAGTACGTCCTCGGGGTCGTCGAGGACGCCGGCGAGATGGGTGTCCCGAGCGCGCTGGTCATCACCGCGGGGTTCGGCGAGGCCGACGACGAGGGTGCGGCTCTCGAAGGGCGGTTGAGTGATCTGGCCGAGGAGTACGAGATGGCGATCTGCGGGCCCAACACCATCGGGCTGGCGAACACTCACGACGAGACGGTGATCACCTCGACCTGTTCGCGCAAACCCGGCAAAGGCTCGATCGGACTGGTGAGTCAGTCGGGCGCGCTCGCCTTCACCACGTTCTACGAGCGGGCCGCCGACGAGGACATCGACTTCGCCTACGTCGTCGCCACCGGCAACGAAGCCGCCCTCTCGATGGCCGACTACGTCGATTTCCTGGCCGATTCCGAGCGTTGCGAGGCGATCTGTGCGTACATCGAGGGGATCGACGATCCCCGGCGGTTCGTCGACGTCGCGACTGAGGCGGTGCGGGACGGAACCCCGGTCCTCGCGACGAAGGTCGGGCGCTCGGCCGTCGCCGAGCAGGCCTCGCTCTCGCATACGGGCTCGGTGTCGGGCGACGCCGCCGCGTGGGACGCCGCCTTCGAGCGTGCGGGGATCGAGCGCGTCCCCGACATCCCCGACCTGCTCGGCAGATCCCGGGTCCACACCGCCTTCGACGCCCCGGAGAGCGAGAACGTCTGTCTCGCCTCGACCAGCGGCGGCCTTGCGAGCCTGCTTGCCGATATGGCCGCCGAACGCGACCTCTCGTTGCCCCCATTGGAGGGCGAAACCGAGCAAGCGCTGTTGGACATGGAGGACCTGCTGACCTTCGGCGAGATGCACAATCCCGCCGACATCAGAGGGTATGGCGCGGACGTTCTTCCCGAGATCGCAGAAGTACTGCTCGCCGACGACGCGTTCGACGCCTACGTGTTCGCGGTCGGACTTCCGGCGGTCGGCGAGCGCGCCGAGGGGATCGCCGACGCGATGCTCGAAGTGCGAGAGATGGCCGACGATCCTGTTCTCTTCCTCTGGACCGGGCGGAAGGAAAGCGATGGAAGCGAGCCGCCGCTGCCCTACGAGCGGGTGCGCCGGGAGACGCCGCTGTACTACGACCCCGGCCGATGTCTCGACGCGCTTTCCTCGCTGGTCCGGTTCGGCGAGCGAACCGACCGGGAACCCACGCGGTCGCTGACCGAGGTCCCAACGATCGAGACGCCGTCGCTTCCGGTCGAGAGCGTCTTGACGTGGGAGGAGGGGGAACGACTGCTGGCGGCAGGAGGCGTCGACCCCGCAGAGACTCGGCTCGCGACGAGCCCCGAACGGGCGACCGAGCACGCGGCGGCGTTGGGCGGGCCGGTCGTCCTGAAGGTCGACTCCCGAGACCTCCCCCACCGCACCGACGCGGGCGCGGTCGCCGTCGGCGTCGATCCCGAGGACGCGGCCGAGCAGTACGAGCGGGTCGTAGAGAACGCCCGGGAGTACCTGCCCGACGCAGCCGACATCGAAGGTGTTCTGGTTCAGGAGCAGACCGACCTCGACTCGTCCACGGAGGTTCTGGTGGGTATCTCGACCGACGAGAGCTTCGGTCCGATTCTCACCATTGCACCGGGCGGCGAACTGGTCGAACTGTTCGGTCCCGACGCGGGCGTGACGCTGCTCCCGCCGGTCGAGCCCGCTGAGGTCCGCCAGGCAATCGCTGATACCCCGCTCGGTGATCTTCTGAGCGGCTATCGCGGCCGCTCGCCGGGCGATATCGACGCGCTCACGGAGCTCGTCGCCCGGGTCGGCGACCTCGCGGTCGGCGCGCGTGAGCCGCGGATCGACGAACTCGACCTGAACCCCGTGCTCGTTCACCCCGAGGAAGCAGGCGTCTCGATCGTCGATATCCTCGCTCGGACCGGACCCTAAACGTTCGGAAGCACCTCCTCTCCCATCAGTTCGAGCGACTCGCAGGCCCGCTCGTACGGGAGGCCGGGCCAGTGTGAGCGCACGACGACATGGCTCGCATCGAGCTCCTCCTCGTAGCGTTCGAGCTCCGCACAGACTTCTGCGGGAGTTCCCAGCACGAACCGGTCCTCGGCGAGCTCCTCGAACGGGCGGTGGAGGTCTTCGGTGTCCTCCATCGCCTCGTCCTGTCCCCACGAGACGTAGCGCTGGTACTTCTCCTCGAGATGCTCGCGGGCGATTTCGACGGCCTCCTCGTGGGTCGGCGCGACGAACGCCTCGCGGATCACCGGTAGCTTCGTGTTCTCCCCGCGATCCTCGCGAATCGGATCGTAACACCGCGCCTTCTGCTCTTTGATCTCCCCGACGGTCGCGTGGGGGTTGACCAGCCACGCGTCCGCGATGCGGGCGGACCGCTCGACGGCCCGATCGGCGTTCGCCGCCAGCCAGACAGGGATGGAATTCTCGGGCTGAATCGGAATCGTGGCCTCGGTGACCGAGTAGAACTCGCCATCGTGGGTGACACGTTCCTCGGTCAGCAGTCGCCGAGTGAGCTGTAGCCCCTCGATTAGGCGGGGAACGCGTTCGGATTTCGCGATCCCGAAGGCCTCGAACTCGGCGTCGCGGTAGCCTGCACCGACGCCGAAGGCCGTCGGACCGTCGTGGAGCGCGTCGATCGTCGCCACCTGCTCTGCGATCTCGACGGGGTGATAGAACGGCAGGAGGACGATCCCGGTTGCGATCTCCATGTCTCCGACTTCGCCGGTGAGCCGACCGAGAAAGGGCAGGAGCTGTAACTGCGTGAAATCCGAGAGGTAGTGCTGGCCCGCCATCACCTGATCGAAACCGGCCTCCTCTGCGGTCCGCGCGATCCGGAGTATTCCCTCCCGAAGCTCCGGACCCGTCTCGTGCTCGGCCGTCTGTGGGTTGACGTACACGCCGAATTTCATGCCACGGGATGTCGCGCCCGTCGCTTAAGCGTTCTGACGGCGGCCGGAACGACGGGATCCCCGCCGTCACCGCCACTCCTAAGAGCCGACTCGCGGATAGACTACCATGATCGAGGAAGGCGAGCCGGCGCCCGATTTCACGGTCCCGATCGCCCGCGGCGAGGCGTACAACGACGTCGGGGAGTTCTCCCTCTCGGAACACGTGGGCGAAGGCCCGGTCGTCCTCGCCTTCTTCCCCGCGGCGTTCACCAGCGGCTGTACCGAGGAGATGTGCACCTTCCGCGATTCGCTGAGCGCCTTCGAGGCGGTGGATGCAAGCGTTTACGGGCTCAGCACCGACCTTCCATTCGCCCAGAACGAATTCATCCGACAGGAGGGACTTACCTTCCCCTTACTGAGCGACTTCGAGCACGAGGCGATCCGCGCGTACGGCGTCGTCCGTGAGGACTTCTACGACGTGCTGTTCGTCGCCGAGCGTTCGGTGTTCGTCCTCGACGAGCGGGGAACGGTCGTCTACCGGTGGGTCGAGTCGGAATCGGATACGGATTTCGAGGCGCTCGTCGGGAAGGTCCGTGAGGTCGCCGAAACGCTTTCCGAGCGATAGCGCGGACTACGACGGGATCGCCTACTCGTCGGCCAGCAACGCCTCGTCGCCGTACTCCTCGCGTAAGTGTTGGAGGTACTCCCGTTGTTCTGCAAGCCGCGGGGTCGGCTCCGCGAACGCGTGTTCGAACATCGACTTCGGATCGGCCTCGTACCCCTCAGCCCGGTCGACGAGCTCCGTAATCGACTCCTCGATCCCCTCTTCCACTTCTTCGATCCGTTCGTCGTCGAGAACCCCCTCGTCACGGAGATACGCCTCGAACCGGTCGATGGGGTCCCGCTCCTTCCACTCCTCGACCTCCTCGTCGTCGCGATAGTTCGATGGATCGTCGGCCGTCGTATGCGCCCCGTAGCGGTACTGAATCGCCTCGATCAGCGTCGAGCGGCGTTGTCCGTCGTCGGGATCGAGTGCCTTCTCGCGGGCGGCCCGGGTCACGGCGTAGACCGCGAGTGGATCCATGCCGTCGACTTGGACGCCCTCGAAACCGTAGGCGCTGGCTTTCCCCGCGAGCGTCTCGCTTGCGGTCTGGCGCTTGCGGGGCACGGAAATCGCCCACTGGTTGTTGTTACAGAAGAAGACGTTTGGCGTGTCGAAGACGCCCGCGAAGTTGAGCGCCTCGTGGAAGTCGCCCTCGCTGGTTGCCCCGTCCCCGAAGTGCGCGACGGTCACGTGCTCGTCGCCGTTGAGCTTCGCGGCCCACGCGTAGCCCACCGCATGGGGAATGTGGTCGCCGATGGTGATGTTGAGTGGGAACACCTCGATGTCTGCGAGACGGGCGTTGCCCGCCTCGTGGCCCATCCAGTAGAGCAGGTACTCCCAGGGCATCCCGCGGGCAACGAGCGCGCCGTGTTCGCGGTACTGATAGGCGATCATGTCGTCGTCGGCCAGCGCGTAAGTGCTGCCGATCTGGGACCCCTCCTGGCCCGCGAGCGAGGAGTACGTCCCCATCCGTCCCTGGCGCTGGAGGCTGATCATGCGCTCGTCGAACCGCCGACAGAAGCGCATGTCCCGGTACATCGCCGCCCACTGCTCGTCGCTCAGATCCGGAACGAGCGCGGGCGCGAGCACGCTTCCATCCGGCGCGAGCACCTCGATCCGGTCGCCCGGATTCCGGTCGAAGAGGGATCCTCCCATACTCGTGGTACTCGGGGACGTTGGGCATAAAACGCGCCCATCCAACCGGATCAATACGTATCAGTAAGATTTATTATGGTGTATGTTATACTGTATCATGTACCTGCCGAAGAAAGGGGTAGGAACGATATCCGAACGAATCATCCGCTCATCGAACAACGATCAGATATATCGAACAGAAGACACAACCGTCCGTCAGTCACGTACCGCTCGTTGATTACGATATCGGATCCGATTCCGGTTCACGTCGCCGGCTCCCTCGGATCCACCGAATTCGTCGGCCGTTCTCCGATTCCTGTGAGCCCCGCCCGTAGCGGGTAGGCGGCGGTGGGTGTTCCGAACGCCCGTCGAATGCCGTCGTCACTGATACCTTTCCGTCCCTTTAATACCGACTATCGCGGACGATAGGGCGTTCAATGGTTCGCCTCGCCGACGTCGCCTTCGCGGTCCTGTTCGTCGGCGTCGTCGTCCGCGCGGCCGTGACCGACCTCCTCGTCCCAGCGTCGACGCTCGCGGGGATCGCGCTCGTCGTCGCCGTCGTCGGTTTCAGTCTGTTTGACCCCGACGGCGGCGACCACGCCGCGTCACTGGTCGTGCACGTCGCGCTCGTCGGCGCGACCGCCCTCGCGCTCGTTCTCGTTCTGACCGATCTCACGCTCGTCTCCCGGGCCGTCGACCTCGCGCTCTTTTATCTGGTAGTGCTCGCGCTCGTCGGCTACCGTCGGGCTCCGCTTTCGAGCACCATCTCGCTGTTCCCATACCTGGGGGCGTTCGCCGTCGTGGTTGGCCTGTTTCTGCTTCACAGCCTCGACGTCTCGCCGGGGTCGGGTCTCGCGGCGTTTCCGGTCTTCGCGACCTTACTGCTCGGGGTCTGTCTGTTCGTCGTGCCCCGATACGTTGAGGCCGACTTCCTCCTTCGGTTCGTCGGCGCGCTCTCGGCCGTGATCGTCCTCGTCGGTCTGCCTTCCCTGTTCGTCGGCTCCTATTCCCTCCCCTTCTTCAGCGTGAGCCCGTGGTCCAACGCCACCCTCTCGCCGTGGTTCGTCGGCGAACTGCCGGTGTTACGCTCGATCTTCCCGAACCCGAACACCCTCGGCCTGCTCGTCTTTCCCGCCGTCCTTGGGGGCGTCGTCGACCTCCACCGCACGTATGGTCGCAGCGGATCGGTGTCGCTTTTCATGGTCGTTCCGGGGGTATTTCTCGCGATCAACGCGGTCGGGCTCTACCTGACGAACAGTCGGGCGAGCTACCTTGCGGCCGCCGTCGGCCTCGCGCTGTATGCCGCCGTGGTGGTCATCGACCGACGCGCCGTGCCGGTCCTCTTTGCGGGGCTTGCGGTGGCCGCGCCGCTGGTCGGCTTCGGCGTGTTCCGCGGCGTCGTTCCGATCGACCCGTCGAACCGCTTCGCGCTCTGGGGAGCGAGCGTCGAGGCACTCTTGGCGGGTCCGACGCTGCTTGGCGCGGGCGTCGTGAACACCAGCGAGCTGATCGCGCCGTTCCTCTCCGAGGGGCTCAGCGGCCAGAGTTCCCACAGTTCGTATCTCTCGATCGCCCTCCGGATCGGGCTGGTCGGCGGGGTGGCGTACTGTTTGCTCGTGATCGGCCCACTGATTCACGGCGCGTGGCGGTTCAAGCGCGTGGACGTGGGTATGTTCGCGCTGGCGGCGGGGTTCGCGGTCCACCAGCTCTTCGAGGGCTATACCCTCTTTCAGTACGGACCCGGGTCGATTCTGGCTGCCCTCGTGGTCGGTTACGTCATCGCCAGTGTAGTACCGGAGGCGACGTAGCGCGGCGGATCGACGGTGGAAACCCGCACGCTTTTTGCCGTCGCTGGGAATCGAACGATAGAGACCGGTTCATGCGCTCTCCCCTATCGATCACCCCGTCACCATGAACGACGTACCAATCGGCCGCCGCGAGAAGGCCAACTCGCTCGTTCGCGTCGCGAACTATCGCCCGCTGCTTACTGTAGGTATCATCGTTTTGAGCTTCTTTGCAGCCCTGCTCGAAGCGGTCGGTCTGAGCTTCCTGCTCCCGATCATCGAACTGGTTCAGGGCAACGGTGCGTCCGGTGCGGACGGCGACCTGCTCATGAGCATGTTCGTCCAGGTCTACGAACTCCTCGGGATCCCCTTTACCCTCGAAGCCGTCATCGTCGGGGTAACCGCGGTCATGTTCGCCCGGTTCAGCCTGAGCTTCGGCGTCGCGTGGCTCCGGGCCTCGCTCAAGACCAACTACATCCGCGACCAGCGCGCCGACGCCTTCGACTTCGCACTCGATGCGCGGACCGCCTATTTCGACCGTGAGGGCAGCGACGACATCCTCAACGCGATCATTACCCAGACGAAGTACGTCGGCCGGGTCATCGAGACCGGCATCAAGCTCTTCCAGGAGTTCCTGTTGAGCGTAATGTATCTCGTGATCGCGTTCGTCATCGCGCCGTGGCTCACCCTCGGTGCGGCGGTCGTCTTCGGCGGGATCACCTTCGTCGTTCGGCATCTCATCGAACCCGGCTACGAGGTCGGCGACCGGGTCGCCGACGCCAACGAGACCGTTCAGGGGTCGGTTCAGGCGGGGACCCAGGGGATCCGCGACGTGAAGCTCTTTAACATGAAACGCGAGGTGTATCACGTCTTCGAGCGCGCGGTCGATAAGTTCGCGGACGCGACCATCTCGCTCGAACGCAACGAGGCTGCGATCGACAACTTCTATCAGTTCGTCGTCGCCGCATCGGTGTTCATCATGATCTACGTCGCGCTGGTGTACGCCGACCTCTCGCTGGGCGCACTCGGGGTGTTCCTCTTCTCGATGTTCCGCCTCGCCCCGCGGGTCAGCCGAATGAACAGTTACGCCTACAACCTCGAGGGCGATCTACCTCATCTGGTACGTACCCAGCTGTTCCTCGATGAACTCGAAGAAAACACCGAACGCCAGCCGGGCAAGCGCCCGCCCGAGTCCATCCAGGAGGTCACCTTCGAGGACGTCTCCTTCTCGTACGACACCGAGGACGACGTCCTGAAGGACATCTCGTTTGCGGTCGACCGCGACGAGTTCATCGCCTTCGTCGGCCACTCGGGTGCGGGCAAGTCGACGATCGTCTCGCTGCTCGCCCGGATGTACGACCCAACTACCGGAACGATCCGGGCCGACGGGACCGACATCAACGAGTTCGACATCGACGAGTGGCGCGAGAAGATCGCGATCGTCCGTCAGGACCCCTACATCTTCAACGAGACGCTGCAATACAACCTGACGATCGGCAACCGGACCGTCTCCCAGTCCCAGCTGGACACCGCCTGTGAGATCTCGAAGGTCTCGGAGTTCTTCGATGAGCTGCCGAACGGCTACGATACCCACCTCGGGGACAACGGGGTGCAGCTCTCGGGCGGGCAGCGCCAGCGCGTCGCGCTGGCCCGCGCGTTGCTGAAGGACGCCGACATCCTCATCCTCGACGAGGCAACGAGCGATCTGGATTCCCATCTCGAAGGCGAGGTCCACGCCGGCATCGAGGCGGTCGATTCGGAGTACGCGACGGTCGCCATCGCCCATCGTCTCTCGACGGTGCGCAACGCCGACCGCATCTACACCGTCGAGGACGGTCGAATCACGGAGGTCGGCGACCACGAGGAGCTGCTCGAAACCGGCGGCACGTACGCCGAACTGTACGCGATCCAGTCACGGAGCTGAGAGCCTCATGACCGGCTCCGATCCCGCCGCCTCGGTGATCGTCCCGGTCTACAACGATCCCGCGGGGCTCGACCGAACCCTCTCGGCGCTCGTCTCCCAGACCTATCCCGATTACGAGGTGCTGGTCGTCGACAACGGCAGTACCGACGACACGCCCGCCGTCGCCGCGGACTACGAATCGGCCCATCCCCGCGTGACGCTACTCGTCGAGGACGATATCCAGGGGTCGTACGCCGCCCGCAACAGGGGAATCGAACATGCCCATGGGGACGTTCTCGCCTTCGTTGACGCCGACATGACCGTCGAGGACGACTGGCTGTCGTCGGCCCTCCGAGCCATGGACCGGCGCGAGGCGGCCTACATGGGCTGTCGAGTCGAGATCATCGCCGACCGGGAGACGACCGTCGCGCGCTACAACCAGCTGTCGGGCTTTCCGGTCGAGTCCTATGTGCGCGAACACCACTACGCGCCGACGTGCTGTCTGCTGGTTCGCCGGGCGGTGATCGAGGACGTCGGCCCGTTCGACCAGACGCTGGTGTCGGGCGGTGACGCGGAGTTCGGGCAGCGCGTCCACGCGGCGGGCTACGGGATCGAATACGCCCCCGAGGTCGCCATGTACCACCCCGCCCGCGAGTCCCTGCGGGCCCTCACGAAGAAGTACGTCCGCGTCGGGCGTGGCATCTACCAGCGCCGGCCGGATGATAGACCACCCCGAGAGCGAGCGGAGCGGTTCGCCCGTCGATGTCTCCCACCGAACCCGATCACGTTTCGCTCGCGAATGCGCGCCCGCCGGGCCGACGTCCCGCGCTCGGACCTGTTCGCGTTCTACGCGCTCGACGTACTTCGAAAGTACTCGAAGACGACCGGCTACCTTCTCGAGATGGCCGAAACGCGCCGCTTGACCTAGTTCGCACGAATCGACGGACGGCGCCGAGTATCCGTACGTTCTTATGCTGGGGGCGTGCTCCTCTAGACAGTGTATCGTCTCGCTGACGGACGGTCCCCGGTGGGGGGGACGCCGAACTCCCGAGCCGCGGCTCGACCCGGATCCCACCGAGCGGGATCCGAATAGATCCGCGATGGACTACCACACTCCAACCGTACTCGACGAGTCGCTCGGGAGCGCTCGCCGGTTCGTCTCCTTCGAGGCGCTCTTCGCGCTCTTTCTGTTCGCCGGCGTCTACAAGGCCTGGGCCCCGTTCGCCTGGATTCCGGTCGACCTGACGGCACTGCTTGGCGGGTTGGCCGGTCTTGTGGGGCTCCGGCTTTGGATCCAACGGGGCTTTCCGCGCCCTCCGCGGGCGGTCGTCGCCGCCGCCCTGTTCGGGCTCTTCGTCTTGTATGCGCTTCTCTCGGGGCTCTGGTCGCCGAGTCGGGTCTACTACGCCGAGAAGGCCTTCAAGCTGGCCTCCGCGACCACCTTCTCGTTCGTCGGCGGGCTCGCGATCGCTCAGAACCCGACTCGGACCCGGCGATTTTTCGCCGTCGTCACCGGCTTCGCACTGCTCATCACGGTCGGCGCACTCGTCTCGGCCGCCCCGTCCATGCTGCGCCCGACCACCACCCCCGAGCCACTCGGGACGACCTACCTCATCGTCGGGCGGGCGATCGGGTTCGGGGTGGTGATCCTCACCGGTTTCCTGCTCTTTCGCCCGCTCGAAACGCGGGAACGGGGGCTCGTCGCGGGCGCGATCGCGGTCTCGTTGCTCACGCTCGTCGGACTGGGTGGGCGCGGTCCGATGGTCGCGACGGGGGTCTCGATGGCCGCACTCGTCTGTGCCGCCATCGCTTCCGAGGGAATCGTTCCGACGTTCAGCCGCCGCATGGTGGTCGCCGTCCTCGGTGGCGGGGCCGTCCTCGGGGGTCTGCTCCTGACCGTCGGTCGCTCGATCCGCGGGGTCGGTCGATTCCTCATCCTGCTTGAGGGGCCCGGCCAATCGCTCGGCAGCCGACTAACGTATTACACCGTGACTCCCGAGATGTGGTATGCGGGCAACCGGCTCCTCGGCCAGGGTCTCGGTAGTTGGCCGATCGCGATGGGGCGAGGCGACGAGGCCGGCTACCCGCACAACATCATCCTCGAACTGCTGTTCGAACTCGGGCTGGTCGGGCTCGCGTTGTTCGGTGCCCTGTTGGTCTACGGCGGCGCGGTCCTCGTTCGTGGCTGGCTGGCCCATCGCCGTCCCGAATCGGTCGTGATCGGCGCGCTCTGTCTGTTCATGCTGCTCAACGCGATGGTCACCGGCGATCTGAACGAGAACCGCTACCTGTTCGCGGTGCTGGGGCTGCTCTGTTATCGTCCGGTTGCGGGGCGCGTCTCCCCCAGCAGCTTCTCGTAGAGGTCGAGCAGGCGGTCGGCCTCGCGTTCCCAGGCGTAGTCGGTCCGGACCGTCTCGGCCGCCCGCTTGCCCATTCTCTTCATCCGTGCCTCGTCGGCGAGTAGCTCCGCGACGACGCTCGCCTGTGTTTCGGTGTCGTCCTCGGGGACGAACGCGCCGAGCGATTCGTCCAGATACCGCCTGATCGAGCGCCCCGATGTGGCGACGACCGGCAATCCGGCGAGCATGTACTCGAAGAGCTTCGTCGGGACGTTTCGCCGACAGCGCTCCGTATCGATCAGGGCCAACCCCACGTCGGTCGCCGCGAGGACCGAAACGACCGCCTCGTACTCGACGCGCCCGAACAGCCGGACGCTCGCCTCGAGGTCGTGCTCGGCGATGAGGTCGTGAGCCCGGCGCTCCGTCTCGTCGTTTTTGAACTCGCCGAGCAACCAGAGCCCGACGTCCTCGTTCGTCGTTTCCCGAAGCTGCGCCACCAGTCGCAACATCCGGAACAGCCCACGCTCGGGGCTCAACTGGCCGACGTAGGCAAGCAGCTGATCGTGATCGCGCTCGACCGACGGTTCGACCGAGATCGACTCGATCCGCGGGAAGTTCCTGATCGTCACGACCCGCTCGTGACCGCGCCGGCGAAACGCCTCGGCGGTCGGCTCGTCGGCAGTGATGATCGCGTCGAGTTCTCGGGCGAACGCCGACTCGACGTACGGAAACGCACGCGAGAGCGGCCATCTGATCGGCATTGGGATCCACTCGCGCATGTAGATCGCGTCGGGGTAGTACTCATGGGCGTCGTAGATCACCTTCCCGTCGGTTCGTCGGGCCAACAGCGCGCCGACGAGCAGGAGTTCTGGGTCGTGGAAGTGATAGACGTCGGCATCGAGGCGGGCTGCCGTTCGGTAGGCGTCGTAGACGTGGCGCCATCGGTCGAAACGGGTGTCGACTTCGCCCAACGAGCGGATCTCGACGCCGTCTCGACGTTCGTCTCCGTCGTGGTGGGCGACGGCGCTGACGTCGAACCCGCCGTCGACGAGCGCCCGGGCCTGCTTGCGGAAGATCCGCTGGTCGCTCGTCGGGTGGACGGTCGTCAGGATACAGACGGAACTCATCTACACGAGGCGTTTACGCCGGGGCGACAAGAAGGGTCCGTGTCGGACGTTCCCTACCCAGTCGCGCGCCGAAGCGCGAGTTTGACCCGGTTGCGTGCGGCCTCGGCGCGGTCGTAGCCGCCCTTTCCGAGATACGTCGTGAGATACCGGAAGTAGTAGAGATAGTAGGTGGGATCCGTCCCGATCGCGCGCTTGAACTCGGCTCTGGCGCGGTCCATCTTGCCGGTGTCGGCGTACAGTGTCCCCCGGAGATAGTGGTGCTGGGCGCGGCGCTTGTCGCTGATCACGTCGCCGTACTCCTCGAGGATGAACTGCTGGCCCGCCATCTTGCGGTCGATGTCGGCCGTGATCTGCTCGCCATGGGCGTGATAGTCCACGAGCACCCGAGGGACCCCGACCATGTAGTAGTCCGACTCCGTGAGCACCCGTAGGTAGAACTCGTAGTCCTGCGAGGAGGCCAACCCCTCCCGGAGCCCGCCCACACGGTCGAACACCTCACGGCGAAACGTCGTACACGAAAAGCCGCCGATCACGTTCGCGTCCACGATGTCCTCGCGGGTGATCCGTCCGTCGACCGCCTCGATGACTGCGTAGACCTCGCCGTCACGGATCTTCCGGTAGGAGGTCGCGATGCCGGCACACGAGTCGGGCTCCCCTCGAAGAGTATCGACCGCGACCTCGAGAGTTTCGGGGTGGAACTCGTCGTCGGAATCGAGAAACGAGACGAACTCCCCTCGTGACTCCGCGACGCCCCGATTGCGAGCGGTGTTCGCTCCCGCGTTCTCCTGATAGACGTATCGAACCCTCCCGTCGTCGTAGCCGGTGACGACGGCCTCGGTGTCGTCGGTGCTCCCGTCGTCGACGACCACGATCTCGTAGTCCTCGAACCTCCCGGCGAGGACGCTCTCGATCGCGCGTCCGAGACGACCGGCCCGGTTGTACGTCGGGATTACCACGCTGACGACGGGCATTGTTTCCCGATAGCCCGTCGAGGGTGTTGTAGCTTGCTGGATTCACTCCCGCTCTACGGTCTCCCAGGTGACGACGTTTCGCCCCGCGAGGAAGTTCTTCAGCCCCAGCGCCATCGCGTAGTTCGAACTCAGGAAGTAGTACGGGATCGAGACGAGCCGCCCCGTCGGCCGGCCCGTCCGCTCGGCCAGCCCGCCGACCCCCGCTAGCGCGTAACAGGCCGTCTGACCGACGAGCGAGAGCGCGTAGAGCCAGCCCGCACCCAGCGCCACCAGCCCGACGTTCGCGAGAAAGGCGATCCCCAGAAAGACCGGTGAGAGCCACCGCAACAGTTTATGCGAGGTGAGCTGGAAGGCGACCCTCGGGCGGGCGACGGGATCGAGCAACGACGGATATCGCACGAGGGTGTGCCACGCGCGGGTGGTGATCCGCACGCGCCGATCGAACTCCGAGTCCACCGAGTCGCCGGTGTCCTCCCAGGCGATCGCCTCAGGGGCGTACGTGACCCGCTCGCCGGTCTCGATGACCGCCAGCAGCTCCGCGAAGTCGCTGATCTCGTCGGAATCGAGCGGGACGTACGACGAGCGCCGAACGGCGTAGATCGAGCCGTTGCCCGAAACGAGCGTGCCGATCCGCGATTCGAGGGTCCTGAGCCGGCGTTCGTAGCGCCAGTAGACCGACTCGCCCTCGACGCCGGCCTCCCGGTAGCGGAGCTCACCGACGACACAGCCCACACCCGGCTCGAAGCGCTCGACGAGCCGCTCGATCGCGTCGGGTTCGTACATTCCGTTGGCGTCGGAGAAGACGACGACCTCCGAGTCACAGTCCTCGACGACCGCGTTCTGACAGGCGGTCTTGCCGACCCGGCCCTCGATGCGCCGCAGCTCGACGCCCCGGTCGGCGTACGAGGCGACGATCTCGTCGGTCCGGTCCGAGGAGGCGTCGGAGAAGACGACGACCTCCAGCTTGTCGTCGGGATACTCGAGTTCGAGGCTGTTTTCGATCTTCTCGGCGATGACTCCCTCCTCGTTGTACGCCGCGATCACGAGGGTGACGGTCGGGTACTCGTGGTTTTGATTTCGATCGCTCTCCGGCTCCGAACGGCCCGCGAGTGCGCCGAGGAGCGCGCCGTACAGTACGTACGTCTGGGCGAGCGCGAACAGCGCGCCCCAGAACAGCGCCGCGAGCGCCGCCGTCGCCACGCGTCGGACTGCACTGATCCGAGTCATCGTCCCCAGAGGGCGAACGCGTCTCGAAGGACGATTCTGATTTGATGGCCGACTAGACGCAGGTCGAACGCAAACGACTGGCGGTGGATGTATTCGAGGTCCCATTCGAGCTTTCGTTCCGGTGAGAAGCTCGTCGCGTCGTTGACCTGCGCGAGCCCCGTCAAACCGGGCTTGACGAACCAGCGCTGGGACCACTCGGGAAGCGACGTGGCGATCCGAGCGTCGATCTCGGGGCGCTCCGGGCGCGGTCCGACGACGCTCATCGGCCCCCGCAGGATCAACCATAGCTGGGGGATCTCGTCGAAGTGTGTCCGTCTGAGGAGTCGGCCGACGCGAGTGACGCGCTCGTCCGACCCGCCGGCGTTCTCACTGCTCAGCGTCGCGCCGGTTTTGACCTCGGCGTTCTCGACCATGCTTCTGAACTTCGGGAGCTCGAAGGTCCGGCCGAAGCGCGTCGTTCGCAGCTGGGTGTAGATCACGGGTCCGGCGCTGTCGAGCTTGATTAGGACCGCGATCAGGACCATCAGCGGCAGGAGAGACACCAGCCCCACGGCGGCGAACAACACGTCGAACCCCCGTTTCAACGCTCGCTCGGATCGACTCCACGGCTCGAGGTCGACCCGCAGCAACTCCCCGTCCGCATCGGGGACGGTCAACACCCGGTTCGCTTGGTTCCGGTGGACCGCGACCGGGATCCCGCGCTCGTAGCAGGTCGTCAGCTGGTCGACGAACTGCCCGCGCCCGAGCGCCTCGAACGCGAGGACGACCGCGTCGACCTCGAGCTCCGAGAGAACCCTCTCGAACTGGGAGGGGGAACCGAGCCAGCCGAGTGCGTAGGCGCGCTTCCCGCCGTCGGTCATCGAGAGAGCGTCCTCGAGCTCCCGGTTGACGTCCTCGGAGACGAGATAGCCGACGAACGGTTCCGATCGCTCCGCGAGCCGCCGGATCTGCTCGGGGTCGTCACCGACGACGAGCGTACGCGACGACACTTCGACCATCGTTACCGCCCCCCGCTCGTCTGGACCGCCGACTGATCGACCCCCGTCCCCGTTCTGACGGCCTGTTTCGGCCCGCTGTAGGCGTGTTTCATCGGCGGAGCATCCCCTCATGTCGGGCTCCGAATCGAACACTGCGTCCGATCGCGCGATCCGTTCGCTTCGTTCGGCTGTTTCTCCGTCGACAGTAAAAGGATACCTATTCATACACCCCGACGCCGGGGGCCGTTCGCGGGCCGCCTTCCTAGCCGACCGGGACCGACACGACAGTCTCATCGTTCCTCTCGGCGTGCGACGGCGATCGTCCTGATGGCCGAGCCGCTGCTTCGACGCGTGTGCCGACAGCACCGCCGAGAATACGGAACGGTTGTCGCGTTCAGTCGTCGTGACGGAGGGACTCCATCGGGGACGACGGTACCGCCGGTAGCCCGGTCACGAACTCCACGTCGTCGGATTCGGACCGATTGATGTCGGCCGGCGTCGACACGGCGCGGCCGCTCTCGATCAGGCTGGTGATGACGTAGCCGACCGCGAGCGCACCGAGCACTGAACCATGGCCGAACTGAAAGAGGGTGTAGCCCTCGAAGAGCTGGTGGACCGCAAACCCCGCCGCCAGCGCGAACATTCCCGTCTCGACACGCTTGAACCGCCACGCGCCGTGAACGAGGGGGCCGACCACGAGCAGACAGTACGCCACCCCGCCGACGATCCCGGTTCTGATCGCGATCGAGAGATACGAACTGTGGACGGACTCTCCCCGCGCGGAGTACGGTTCGAGCGCCTCGCTCGTGCCGACGATCCCCTGGCCGAACAGACCCGAATCGTAACGCACGGCCTCGAAGCCGGCCTGCCAGAGCGTAAAGCGGTTCGTCGGGTCGATTGGAACGACGCCGATGGAGATCGCGAGCAGGAACCCGGGGATCGCGATCGCGGTGAGCGCCACTGCGGCGGGCAGGACCCGCCGCCCTTTGAGGGCCGTCGAACCGTAGATTCCGAGTGCGACGGCGGCCGCGAGCAGGCTCGCTCGGCTGTTCGAGAGGAGCAAACCGAGTACGGACGTCCCGAGTGCGGCCGCCGCCAGCCCCGTCCGCACCGACGGCACCTCATTCCGGAACGACCGATGACAGAGGACGGCGCTCGCAACGACGCCGGGAAAGGCGAGCAGGCCGAGCGTGTTGGGGTTCGCGAACACCGAGCGGATGATCGGAACCCCGCCGAACCACGCGGTTCCGTCCCACGTCCGGACCTCGAGGTGCCAGACCGAGAACTCGCCGACGACGATCGCTGCGAGACCCAGTAGCGATACCGCTCCCGAGACCGCGGCGATCGACCAGTAGGCGTCATCGGCCGAGACGTATCGCGGGATGACGAAACAGTTGAACGCGAGGACGATCCCCGCGAGCACCGGAAACAGCCCCAGCCCCGAGCCCGCTCCGTGGACGCGCCCGTGGTAGAGAAAGAGCCCGAACAGGATGACGAACGCCGCGAGATACGGCGCAGTCGTCGGGATCGACCGGCGAAGGCCCGCGTGTGCGAGGACGAACGTGAACACGAGCGCGAGCACCGCGAGCAACTCGAGGCTCCGCAGCCCGAGTCCGCCGACGACGAGCGTGATGAGCGAGACGCCGATCGCGAAGACGAGTGCGGTCTGCAGCGAGTGCAAGGGGGAGATCCCGTCGTTCTCGTCGTGGTCGCGGACGGTGAGCGCGATCACGACGAAAAGGAGGTACGCGAGCACGAGATGGATCGCCTCGAAGTAATCAGTCGCAAGCGTTAGCACGGCTAATCCGAGGAGAACCGCGAAAAGTGGGGCGAGCAGCGGATGCATTGCCCGCAGTTAATTCTATTTACCTTTAGTTATCTAGTTACAAAAGAATATCCTATGACCGTTATGCGCCTTTCGGCTGTCGATCGTCGGGCGAAGAGTAATGAACAACGCCTATATCCGCCCGCGCGGAACGCGTCATCAGAACTCGATGAATCGACGATCGGAACGCATCCATGGACTCACCGTAGGGACCGATCGTGTCGTCTAGGAGCGCTCGGATCCGCTCAGGACTCACCCGTACCCGGTTTCGAACCCTGTTCGCGGCGATCATCGTCCTCTCGATCGCCGTCCTCGCAAGCGGTGCGACCGGGGGCGGGCTTTCGACGGCGTCCGAGGCGGACGTCCCGCGCGCGGAATCGACCGGGAACCATACGGTCATCACCGAATCGGGTCGGGCCGGAACGATCACCGCCTACGAGCCCGACGGGAGCGTCCTCTACTACGAGAACGAGCGAACGAAGTACTTCGACGTCGACCCCGTCGAGGGCGACCCGCTGACCGTCGAGTACACGGCGACCGACACCATCCACACGGAGGGGCCGACCTGTGACTCCCCGCCCTGTGCACGGAACGTCATCGAGCGAACCGACCTCCAGACCGGTGAAACCGAGGTGCTCGCCGAGCGTTACGAACCTCAGGAGACCGCCGCCGAGTGGCACGACGCCGACCGGATCGGCGAGGATCGGTTCCTCGTCGCCGATATCCACGCCGACCAAGTGTACGTCCTCAACGTCGAGACGGGCCTGATCGAGTGGACCTGGGACGCTCAGGCCGACTACCCGGTCGAGGGTGGCGGCTCCTACCCGACTGACTGGACGCACATCAACGACGTCGAGTACGTCGAGGACGAGGGCCACGAACTGAACGGCACGGTCATGGTTAGCATGCGTAACCAGGACCAGGTCGTCTTCGTCGATCCCGACGAGGGCGTCCTTGAGGACTGGACGCTCGGCTCGGACGACGAGTACGACGTGCTCTTCGAGCAGCACAACCCCGATTACATCCCGACGGACAACGGCGGGCCGGCGATCACCGTCGCCGACTCGGAGCACGGCAACGTCGAGGAGTACCAGCGCGAGGACGGCGAGTGGACCCAGACGTGGGAGTGGTCCGACGGACAGATGCAGTGGCCCCGCGACGCCGACCGCCTCCCCAACGGGAACACGCTGGTCACCGACAGCCACGGGAACCGAGTGATGGAACTGAACCCCGAGGGCGAGATCGTCTGGGAGGTCGCCTCGACGATGCCCTACGAGGCCGAACGCTTGGAGACCGGCGATGAGAGTACGGGCGGGGAGAGCGCCCAGCAGCTCGGCTACGAGTCGCGCACGGCCGACGAGAGCGCCGACGAGAGTAGTGGAGACGGCTTTAGCCCGCTCGATCCGCTCATCGGGCTCTTCGATCGCATCGGGGCCGTCATCGAGTCGCTGCTCCCCCACCGGATCACCAACGGAATCCTGTTCGTCAGCCCGGTGTGGATGGGGACGGCCCACTTCGCCGCCATCGGGGTCGGCCTCCTGACGCTTCTCGTGTGGATCGGGTCCGAACTCGGCTGGCAGCTCTCCGATCGGGGGATTGGGATGCGTTCGCCGTTCTATCGGAACCGGTAGGCCGGAACATCGTTCACACGACGGTCCGTTTTGCTGTGTCGAACTCCCGACTGCTCATAGGACAAAGCGAAGAATCGTTAGATAGAGGCCAAGCAGATAACGGAACTTGATCTCCTTGATAGCTGTCAAAAATTGCGTGCTGACTACAGAGATGTATTCAGCATACGGTCATCGTTCAGTCCAGTTTGTCAGGAATCAAATAGCTGGTGGGTAGGCGTACTCATTGATCGATAAGCTCGGCCTGTTCATCAAGTACATCTTTGTGTTCCTCAATCGCGTCTTCGTGAGCATCCACATTGCCCTCGGCACGGTTAGAGAGTTCCTGCAACCGGCTTTTCTTTCCGTATAGGACAACAGTGTCGTCAGGATGTATCTCCGTATCTGATCTTGGGGCACCGATGTAGTCGCCATTTCGCCGAATGCCGAGCAAGAGCACGCCCTCTTCAGCGAGGTTCATTTCGTCGGCGCTATTGTTCGAGATCCAGTCGTCCTGGCTCACGTCTACTTCGGCGACCCGATACTCGCTTTGGAGTCCAAGCATCTGGGTATAGTCTTTGATCTCTAAGTCTGTCGTCCGTTCGAGAGCCCGTTCAATGAGTGGTGTAACGGCTTCATTAAGCAACTGACTCTTCGCGGCGGCAATAATCAGAAGTACGCCCCCAAGAACGTAGACGAGCGTAAGCGAATTTTCGCCACCAGAGTTGATGAATGACAGGAGAAGCGACGCAAGTGTACCCACGACACCGATACTCCCAATGCGAATTAACCATAAGACAGTGGTTCGTCTGCTGGGCTCAGAAACCGCAAATTCGGCCTCTTCAGTCGTAAAACCGGCTCCAGAGAACGCCGATGCGGCCTGAAATGAGGAGACATCGGGCGACAGTCCGGTCATCCGAAGCGCAACTGAGCCAATCCGAATGACAAGTAGAGAGAGTGCGAAGATAATGAAGATCGAGAAAATTTGGGTTGATGCAACCATGTGCGTATCTACCATGGTACTGTTAAAGAATCCTCGCACGTGACCAGGACACAATTAGTATCCTGTACTGAGCGGTCACACCTCTTTGGCAACCGACTTTCAGATCGTGTTGTATCTACGCTCTGTATTCAGCACGGCTCCGTCAGCACATCTATTATCTACTATGAATAACCGCGTTAGGTTCGTATCTCTACGCAACAGCTGCTTCATTCATTCTGGCTGGGAACTAATGGTGGCATCAACCGTTATATACAGGGAACTCTCCCGTCGAGTCAAACGGATGCAAAACTTATCAACCGTCAGTGAGAAGATTGTCAGAAGATAATGAAATCGTTTACCAGAACGAGAGAGGAGGAATAATACCAATGTCCTCACTGCTGGGGTCTGATGATCATTGGTTCACTCTCGCCGTTGGAACTCTCATCGTTTTAGGATTGTATGTGGGATTCTCGGTCCCGTGGTACTGGGCGTTGGTTGCAGCGATGCTTGTCTCTGGAGTGATGGAATTCGCGATTAAAGAGGTTCCACCGGATCCAGATGCGTATGATTCGAGTCAGTATCACCTCTGGAACACAGCGTTTGGAGACTCCCAGAGTCCCTCTGAAAGTGCTTCAAAAGAGATATCCACTGATTCAGCCGACTCGCTCGAAATTCTTCAGAGTCGATACGCCCGTGGAGAACTCACTGACGAACAGTTTGAGCAGAAAGTAGAGAAGCTGTTGGAAACCGAGTCGGTAAATAAGTCCACAGAACGGGACAAAGCACGAGAACGACTAACGGATCATACCAACTGAAATAGAGAACTGGTTCATTCGCACGAACTATCTAACGGTTGTTCCAGCGAAGAAATTATAGCCACTGAATCCACACCCAGTCTGCGTGTCTATCGAGCGGTCACCTTGACGAAAATATTGTTTGAGAGCGGAGAGCGACTACCGTTTAGGTGGACACGTGGCTACGCAGCCAGCCAGGGTCATGACCGGTGCGGTCTATGATATCAGACCGACACGCCGGACAGTAGTCGGGGGTGACTGATTCGTTTCGGGGAACGTACACCGCGCCGCCACACTTCACGCACGCATCCGCGACGATGGTCGTGCAGTCCGCACAGACGCTGAAGTGGTCAACCGTGAGTTCGCGCAGGGGTTCGAGTTGTTTATCGAGGAGATACTCGTCGATGACCGTCTGGCAGTTCTGGCATGGTTTCATGGCGATACATACCATACCTCGTGACCGCACGGTAAATATCTACCCCGAAACAGAACTGGTCACCGAAATCCGAACGAACTGTACGTACGACCAATCGTTTGGCGTGTATAGTGAACTACCCCGTCCTACCGCGCTCGGGGCTACCGGCCCCTCGCTTCTTGAGGGCGGGGCTTCCTGTTTCTGTGTCGGAATTTATACCCAAAGGCACAGGGATTCCAGACTCCGCAGGCGATTTCCCTTGACGGGCGATTCGGAGTGTCCCGCTCCTACCAACTCGACACTCGGGCCACACGACCGATGCAGGCGTGTTCTTGCCTTTGAACATCGGACGCATCGTGGTGAGCATCTTACTACCCTGTTCGACCGCGCGGGTAGTAATTATATTGATATATTTTGTTTCAAAGACGATGACGACGGGCGTATCCCCTCCCTACTCGCTTCGCTCGTTGAGGAAGGAGCCTTACCCGCCTGCGGTTCAGGTAAAACAGACCAGTGGTATCACGACACTCGGAAGTGTTATCAGTCACTGGAGACTACAGTTGTTTGTAATGGCAAACGGAACGGTTGATTTCTTCAACGATACTGGCGGCTACGGTTTCATTTCGACTGATGACGGCGACCTCGACGACGACGAAGACGTCTTCTTCCACATGGAGGATGTCGGCGGAGAGGACCTGACAGAAGGTACTGATGTCGAGTTCGACATCGAGTCCTCCCCGAAGGGACCTCGTGCGGCGAACGTCGTCCGACAGTAATACCGAGACACACTCGTCGCTCACAGCGACAAACACTACCTTCGATTTTTCGAACGATTACACGTTCCAGCTGAGGCTCTCTTTCTTCGAGGAGAGAGTCCCGCCGTTTACCCCGGGGAGGATGGCACGTATCCCTGAGAGCATTGACCGACTAGAATATCGACGGAGCCGTTCGGTGCCGTTTGACTGTTCCCCGTGTTGCGGTTCCCTCAGACGAGCAGGTAGTTATCGAGGACGAACTGGTAATCGACGAACAGGTACAACGCCGCCAGGATAGACTGAAAGGAGAGCGAGCCGAGAACGGAGAGAACGACAAAGGTTCGTCCGTTCATATCGGAGAGTCCGGCTGGGATCGTCAACAGACCGCGCACGAACAACATCGTGTTGCTGACCGGGACGGCGACCGGGCCCCAGCGATCGAACCAGCCGTCGACCCGTTCGAGCCGGGATTCGGTCACCGGAACCCACGATTTCTGGAGGATGTAGTTCCGGCCCGCCCGGCGGACGAGACGGAACAGGAGGAACTGCCCGACCGTCGTCCCGACGACCACCACCGCGACGATCGCGATCACGTCGGGAACCGACGACCCGATCAACAGGAGTGCGCTCGGGACGACCAGTTCGCTCGGCATGAACCGCAGCATCATCGTCCCCTCGAGGACGCTGATACCGAACAGGACGACGAGGGCGAACTCCGAGGTAAACAGCATCTCGACCTCCGTCGGGACGTGGTCGAGCTGCAGCGGATCCATTGCTAATTCGTTGGAGGGGAGCCGGAGTTAAACCTTCTCTCTTCCTGAACGCGACCGGTTCACGCCACTGTTCGCGCGCTAAAGGCCGCCATCGAACTACCGCCGATGACCACTGGCAGCCAGTAGATCGCCCCGCGGTAGATGACGACCGCCGCGGTGACAGTTGCGGCGGGAAGTCCGGTCGTCGGGACGAGCAGCGCGACGAACGCGGCCTCGATGCCGCCGAGCCCGCCCGGCAACGGGGTCGCGCCGGCGAGGTTTCCAAGGGGGATCACGAAGACGAGGATGTGCACTGGAACGCTGTGGCCGAGGGCCGCGAACGCAGCCAGCAGTGCGGCCGCCTGCAGCAGCCACCCCACCGTCGACAGACCGAACGCCACGGCCAGTCGACGGCGCTGGACTGCCATTCGCTCGATGTGGGCGAAGAACCGCCGCAGTCGCTGGGAGACGTCCTCGGCGATGGCGTCTGAATCGGACCCGCCGACCGGGAGCCGCACGACCGCAGCCGCAGCCGCCCCCGAAAGGCGGGCGACGATCGCTTCTTGGTAGCGCCAGACGAGATACAGCAGGACCGTGACGCTTGCGACGATGACGATCGCCGACTGGACGGCGACCGCCAACCGCCCGCCGATGGTGGCCGTCGTCGCGTAGTAGCCGACGCCGACGGCGATCAACGAGAGCGATGAAACGACGTTGAGGGCGTCGACGGTTGCGATCCCGGCCAGCCCTGTCTCGTAACGTGCGTCCGAGACCTTCGAGATGAGTAGCGCCGCGATCGGTTCGCCGCCGGCCTGCCCGAACGGCGTCACGTTGTTGGCGAAGACGGCCGCAGCGTAGACGAGCAGCGACCGGCCGGTCGGGAGATCGACGCCGAGGGTTCCCAGCACCGTCTGAAGCACGAACCCCCACGCGCCCAGCCATAGGACGGCACAGCCGACCGATACGGCGACTAGTAACGGGTCGGCGGTCGCCAGCGCTTCGAGGACGTCACCGGCACCGACGACGGCGAACAGGCCGGCAATGAGGGCAAACGCCCCCATGAACCCGACGACCAACGCCCGCCAGTTCCGGCGTTCCATACCGTATAGGAGACCCGAGTCCCCTTTCAACCATCTGATTTCGACGCCGATCCGCCGGATGTCGACCGATTTATCGCCGTCCGGGCCCGACCACCGGGCGATGGGCCGTCAGCAGCCGTCCAACGTTCTGTTCGTCGTCCTCGATACGGTTCGGAAAGACCACCTCACGCCGTACGGCTACGACCGCCCGACGACGCCGGAACTGGGGACCTTCGCCGAGGAAGCGACCGTCTTCGAGTCGGCCGTCGCGCCCGCGCCGTGGACGCTCCCCGTTCACGCCTCGATGTTCACCGGGCTGTACCCGAGCCAGCATGGCGCCGACCAGGAAAGCCCGTATCTGGAGGACGCCCCGACGCTCGCGTCGGTCCTCTCCAATGCGGGCTACGACACGGCGTGTTACTCCTCGAACGCCTGGATCACGCCCTACACCGAACTCACGCGCGGGTTCGACGAGCAGGACTCGTTTTTCGAGGTCCTTCCCCAGGACCTGCTCTCGGGGCCACTCGCGCGCGCATGGCGGCTGGTCAACGACAACGAGCGCCTCAACGACATCGCGACCCGGCTCGTCAGGCTGGGTGCTCAGGTCCACGCCACACTCGCAAGCGGCGAGGGCGCCGACTCGAAGACCCCGGCGGTGATCGACCGGACGAAGTCCTTTATCGAGGGAAGCGACAGCGAGGCGGGGTGGTTCGCGTTCGTCAACCTGATGGACGCCCACTTGCCCTATTACCCCCCCGAGGAGCAGCGCGAGGCGTTCGCCCCAGGTGTCGATCCCTCGACTGTGTGCCAGAACTCCAAGGAGTACAACTCCGGGGCGCGCGACATCGACGACGAGGAGTGGGAATCGATTCGAGGGCTGTACGACGCTGAACTCGCTCACATGGACGCCGAACTCGGGCGGCTGTTCGCGTGGCTGCGCGAGACCGGCCAGTGGGAGGACACCACCGTAATCGTCTGTGCGGATCACGGCGAACTCCACGGCGAACACGACCTCTATGGCCACGAGTTCGCCCTCTACGACGAGCTGATCAACGTCCCACTGCTCGTGAAACACCCCGATCTCGATGCCGGGCGGAACGAGGAGTTGGTCGAACTGCTCGACCTGTATCACACGACGCTCGATTCGCTTTCGGCCGATACCGACGGTATGCCGGGCGCAGTCGAGTTCGACCCCACCCGGTCGCTGCTGTCGAGCGAGTACCGGGCGTTCGAGCGCGTCGATTCACCCGATATCGGCCAGCAAGCGGTTCTCGGCAGCGACGGCGAGGACGAGGACTACGCCTTCGTCGAGTACGCCCAACCAGTGATCGAACTCCACCATCTGGAGGAGAAGGCGAGCGAAGCCGGGATCACCCTGCCCGACGATCACCGAGCCTACGCCCGGATGCGCGCCGCTCGCGGGGCGGACGCGAAGTACGTCCGGGCCGACCGTATCCCCGACGAGGGCTATCGACTCGACGAGGATCCCGAGGAACGCTCATCACTCACACCCGAGGGTGACGAGCGGGTTGCGGCCGCCGAGCGGGCGCTCTCGCGGTTCGAGGGCGAGGTCGGCGGGGCGTGGACCACGCCCGCGGAGGTGAACGCCGAGGAGGCACTCGACGAGGCCGACGCGGAAACCAAGGACCGCCTGCGAGAACTGGGGTATCTGGAGTGAACTACTCTACCGCTCGCCTGACGGCTCGCGCTTGAGGGTAGGGCTTCCTGCTTCCACGACGCGCTTTGCAGATACGGATGTATCCACAGGGAGCGCAGTCTCCACAGGCGTTGATTCGGAGCGTCCCGCCCCTAACCGCTTCTTGATACCGCGAGAAAGGATGTTCCACGCCGCATTCGCGTCTCTATCCGCTTCGAACCTACACGTCGTCGCTCGTTGAGGAAGGGGCCTTAGCGCCTCGATTCAGGTAAGACAGTCGGAAGCGATTCCGACCCGAGCGGGTCGAAACCAACAGTGATAGGTGGGCGCGAGGGGAACTTCGAGCAACGAATGGAGGACCACCGCTTTCTCGAATCCGACTGGGACTACTGCGTGGTGCTCGACGCGTGTCGCTACGACGTCTTCAGCGAGATCTACGACGAGTACCTCGACGGCACGCTCGAAAAACGCCGGAGCAACGCTTCCTCGACGCCGGAGTGGGCCTATCGGACCTTTACCGACAGCCACGACATCGCGTACTTCTCGGGCAACCCCTTCATCAACAACCTCGGTATCCCGCTGAACGAACTCAAGTGGGGGGCCAGCTGTGACTACGAGTGGGCCGCCGCGGATCACATCAGCGAGGTGTTCGATGTCTGGAAACACGGCTGGGACGACGATCTCGGCACGGTTCCCCCCGAGAGCCTCGCAGCGTCGTTTCGTGAACACCCTGAGGCCATCGAGCGTGCCGACCGGACGGTACTGCACTACATGCAGCCCCACGCACCCTATCTCGGGCGCGGGAAGGGACAGAAGCTCAAGCAGATCCGCAAGGGGATCGACCGACAGGGCCAACAGGAAGCGAGTGCCGATGGCGGGGGTGCGCTGTCGTCGGTCAGTGACGCCGTCCGCCCGAAAGTCGAGAGCGCACTCGATGGCAGCAAGCTCGCCCAGAAGGCGGGGTTGTGGCTCGAACTTGATCCCGCCGATCTGGTGCGCAACGGCACCCGCGAGGCGGCCATGGAGCTCTACGAGGAGAACCTCCGGATCGCCCTCGAATCGGTCGCCGACCTCGTGGACGATCTCGATGGTCGGGTGATCGTCACCGCCGACCACGGCGAGGCCTTCGGCGAACAGGGAGTCTGGGAGCACCACATCGAGACGCACATTCCGCCGCTCGTCGAGGTGCCGTGGCTCGAACTCGAGTGATCGTATAGAAACTCCACCAAAAACGGCTGAACGATCTATTATATCCGATTATATTTAGTATACAATATATCTCTGATAAGCCCAACTCGCGCCCGGGACTGAAAATGTTCATAAGTGCCCTATCGACTACTACCCAGTACGAGGAAGGATGGACGTCAGTCACTACTTCGAGTTCGAGCGCTACGTTACTGGCGGGATACAGGAGTCGGTCAGACACCAGCGCAAGATGCACGACCGGCTCGGTATCGACCGAGTGACGGATCCGGATCTCGACTCGGACGTCCTTCATCTCAACCTGATGGGGCCGCGCTCGGTCTGGTACGCGAAGCGCGCCCGGGACCGCGGCGTGCCGGTCGTCGCTCACACCCACGTGACCGCGGAGGACTTCGGCGGCAGTTTCCGATTGACCGACCGCCTCGCGGGGCCGCTCAGGCCGTACCTCGAGCGGGCGTACGGGCTGGCCGACGCGCTGATCTGCCCCTCCGAGTACAACCGCCGTCTCATCCGCGGGTACACCGACCGGCCGACGACGGTGATCTCAAACGGGGTCGACCGCGAGAAACTCGCCGGTTTCGAGGGATTCGAAGCGACGTACCGCGAGCGCTACGACCTCGATTCGCCGACGGTCTTCACCGTCGGCCACGTGATGAAGCGAAAAGGGCTCGAGACGTTCGTCGAGACGGCCCGGCGGATGCCCGAGTTGGACTTCGCCTGGTTCGGTCCCCTCGACCGCCGGCTGAAGGGACGCGAGACGAAACGCTTGATCGACGGCTCGCCCGATAACTGCGTGTTCACCGGTTACATCGACGACATCCGCGGCGCGTACGCCGCCGGCGACGTCTTCTTCTTCCCGACTCATGAGGAGAACGAGGGGATCGCGCTGCTGGAGGCGATGACGACCGCTCACCCGGTTCTCGTTCGGGACATCGAGACGTTCTCGTGGCTCGAAGACGGCCACGACTGCCTGAAGTCGACGGGGTCGTTCGCGGACGACCTCGAACGGCTAAAGGACTTGACGCTGCGCGATCGACTCGGGGAGAACGCCGCCCGGACCAGCGAGCGGTTCGCCCTCTCGGAGACGGCCGGGCAACTGAACGCACTGTACGAGGCGGTGGTCTGAATGCGGATCGGCTTTTTCACCGACAGCTACTTCCCGGAGATCGACGGCGTGACCTACACCATCGACCTCTGGCGCGAACGGCTGGAGGACGCCGGCCACGAGGTGTCCGTCGTCTATCCCGACGGCGATTACGACCCCGACGAGCGCGAGTACCCCGTCGCGTCGCTGCCGAACCCCTTCTATGCCGGTTACAACGTCCCGCTGTTCAGACGCCCCTCGACGCTACCCGAACTCGATATCGTCCACTGTCACGGACCGGCTTCGGTCGGGCTACTGGGGCGCTATTACGCTTACAAACACGATCTACCGTCGATCTACACGCATCACACACCCCTCGAGGAGTACTTCCACCAGAGCCTCGGCTCGCGGTGTGCGGCGTGGCCGTTGAAAAAGGCCTACGTCCCGCTGGAGAACGCCTTCCTGCGTAGTTTCGATGTGGTGACCGCCTCGACCGAGCGGATCGACCGTGACGTCGACCACGTGAAACTGCCCGTCGGGATCGACATGGACTTCTTCCAGTCTGCCGAGGAGGACTGGTATCCGGATCGGACCGTGATCGGCTACAGCGGTCGTCTCAGTATGGAGAAAAACGTCAGCGAGCTCCTTCGCCTCGCCGACCGACTGCCGGAGTACGACTTCGTCATCGTCGGCGAAGGGCCCTTCAGGGAGTCCCTCGAACGCGAGGCCCCGGGGAACGTCCAGCTCCGATCGTTCCTTCCGCGCGAGCAACTGCCGGTCTTTTACAGCTCCATCGACGTCTTCGTCACCGCTTCGACCGCCGACACGCTCGGGCTCTCAACGCTGGAGGCGAACGCCTGTGGGACCCCGGTCGCCGCGGTCGACGCCCCGCCGTTCGACCGCACGATCGAACCCGAAAACGGCGAGCGCTTCGAGCCGGGCGACGTGACCTCGATGATCGACTGCGTCGAGCGGTGTCTCGAATCGGACAAGCCGACCCGTGCGGCCGTCGAACGCTACTCGGCCGACCGGACCATCGACCTCCTTGAGTCCCTTTACTCGAGCATCGCGCCCTCACATTCCCGGTCGACCGACGGCGGTTCGGGTCCGGTCGTCGAACGCGAGACGCTGTTCGATCATCCGGCCTCGCTCGCCCGGCGCGTTCGAGATCTCCGGGAAAACGCCGATTAACCCCTCCATCTCGGCCGGTTGGGTCTGGCCTCGATCGCGTCCTCCTCTCATCACACCGTATATATAATCTATCGAAAGGGCTATCCTCCTCGGTCGGTTCCCCACTGTATCGATGAGACGCCGTCGGCTACTTTTGCTTGGATTTCTCGTGCTTGTCGCCAGCTATCTGGTGGCCGGCGGCGCGATCGACCTCGTTACGGACTCGACCGAACCCGAGACGCTCGAGCGCGACCAGCTGATCCAGGTCGAGGACGGCGGGAGCTACCTGTGGCCCTACACCAGTCGCGATCTGACCACTGAGGGACGGACGCTGGCGATCAACATGATCATCCACGGCGACGACGACCGCGTCCGGCAGGCGCTCGTCGACAGCTCGGAGCTGGAATGGGAGGAGGCCGATCCGGACGAACAGGACGCCGAAACGGACACCTACGAGGCCGACCCCGAGGAACGAACGATCAGCTGGGACGACGCCCGTGGTTCGACCCGCTACACCTACATCGACACCGGGCCACACGGCGGGGGCGGAATCTGGTTCGACGAGAGCTATCAGCTCCACGCCGGGTCGTATCTCGGCAGCCGGTATCATATCAGGGCCTACACGACGACGTGGGACGACTGGACCGCCGTCCAGGCCCACCAGGAGTACTGGGACTGGTTCCGCCTCCGACACACCGTCACGGACATCCAGGACGCGCGCAACGTCCTCGAAGCCGACTTCATCGACCAGCCGTACGTCAACGAGGTCAGCCGGGAGTACCACGGGACGACCGGGGGACGAAACGACGGATGGCTGTCCGTCATCAGGCTAGTGACGGTCGTCCCGCTTGCCGCGCTCGGTTTGTTCGGGAGCAGCGTCGAGCGAACACGGGCGCTGTGGCGCGAGACGACGCGGCTGCTGCAGTGGGTTCGACGGAACAGCCGCGGGTTCATCCTGGCGGCGGTGCTGGCGGGGCTGTTCCTCGGCGTTCGAAGTGCCGGCTTGCTCCTCGAGACCACCCTCTCGTGGATCACGCCGAAGGCGTTCGTCGCGATCCTCTACCCGATCCTGGTGGTCGGACTGCCGCTCGCGGCGGTCGTGTTTAGCCGGCCGCTCGAGACGGCCACCCGATTCGTGCGCCTCCAGTGGGGGATCAGCTGGCTGGGTGAACCACTCCGGCCCCAGTCGGCCTTCGTCTTCACCGTCGTCGGCCTCGGGCTCGCCTTCATCCTCGACTTCGCGGGGCTCGGAATCTCCGTGTTGCCGATCGAACTCATGCTCCACCGTCTCGGGCTGTTGTTCGCACTGGGGCTGATCGCGGCCGGTGCCGCCCGAACCGATCTCGAGGGTAACAGTCTCCTCGCCGTCGGCACTATCGGGTGGATCGTCGGGCTGGCGATGCCGCTGTTGGGCTATATCTGACGCCGACGCGGCGAGGGCTCGACTTGGATCACCCGTTGTGAAACTCCGACTCGGGGTGGAACCGTCTCTCGATCGAAAACAGGACTTTGACACCCTTTACAGTCGTATTTTATCCATTTCCGATCCGGCCGTCCGGTATGGTAGAGGCAAGATATACCGGCACGGGCAAGGCGAGGGGCCTTATCAGTGGGCAGTCGAGGGAGGTGATACAGGACGACGACCCTACCGACGATTTTCGGGATCTGTCCCGCGTCGGCGCTGCACTGACACGCAACCGCCTGACGTCCGATACATCATCACATCATGCAACTGAGTCTCGAACTCGAATACTGGACGGTCGATACGACGGGTGCGCTTGCACCCGCACAGCCGGTCATCGAGCGGATCGACGCTATCGACGCCGAAAGCGCCGATCCCATGCTGGAAGTCGTCACCGAGCCGTGCGACGACGTCGCAGAACTCCAAGCGGAGGTCACGGAGCGACTCTGCGAGGTGCTGGCGGTCGCCCACGAGGAAGACCGCCGTCTCGTCCCGCTCGCCACGCCGCTCTGTGCCGAGTCGATCGATACCAGCGAGTGTCCGCGAACCCGGATCCAGCGACGGGTGCTCGGCGAGGAGTTTGGAAACGCCACGCGCTGTGCGGGCACCCACCTCCACATCGATCAGATCTCCGGTTCCGAAACGGACCAGTTGAACCTGCTGACGGCGCTGGATCCCGCCTTCGCGCTCGTCGCGAGTTCCTCCCACGACCGGGGCGAGTACGTCGCCGGGTGTGCCCGGTCGGCGATCTATCGGCGGGGGTGTTACGGCGACCATCCCGAGCTGGGTCGGCTGTGGCCCTACGCCGGATCCGTCGACGAATGGGAGGACCGGATCGACCGCACGTTCGATCGGTTCCGCCGGCAAGCGCTGGCAACGGACGTCGACCCGGCGACGTTCGACGACCACTTCGCGCCCGAGGATTCACTTTGGACGCCGATCCGGCTCCGTGAGACGTTCGGGACGATCGAGTGGCGCGCCCCGGACGTGACGCTCCCCGTCGAGACGTTACAGCTCGTCAGGGACGTTCGGGACGCGATGGATCGGGTCGTCGACCGCGGCCTCGAGATCGGCCACCGGCCCGGGATCGCGGGCGAGCGCGTGACGATCCCGGAGTTCGACCGGCTCGGGCGCCACGTCCGGACGGCCATGGACTCAGGCATCGAATCGCCTGCAGTCGGCGGCTATCTGGAGGCGATGGGGTTCGACCCTACGGACTACGATCCGGTCGCACGGGAGTTCGACGGCGTAACGTCCCTCTCGACGACCGATGCCGAGCGGCTTCGACTCCGCTACGCCGACCGGCTCGAACGCGAGGTCGACGCACTCGCCACCGAACGGGAGGCAGGACGACCGGCGGTATCCCACACGAAAGACCTGCGCCGCGTCTCGCCGCTTCGCGGTCGCATCAGCTGATCGCCAGTCGTAAGACGATCGCTCCGGTCGTCTCCGGTATCGATGTGCGATCGTCCCTCGGATAGGCGTCCGCCCCGGTGGCCCACTCGGGCGGGGACAACCCCGTGACCGACCCGCTGGTGAGCGTCGTCGTCCCGACGTACGACCGGCTCACGATGGTACGCCGGGCGGTCCGCAGCGTCGCTGCCCAGACCTACTCGCCCGTCGAGCTGATCGTCGTCGACGACGGCTCGTCGACCCCGATCGACGGTTCGGAGCTCGATGTCTCGGCCTTCAGCGCCTGCCGGCTCCGCCGCCACGATCACACTCGTGGGGGGAACGCCGCCCGCGCCACGGGCATCGAGGCCGCCCGTGGGGAGTATGTTGCCTTCCTCGACGACGACGATACGTGGGCACCCGAAAAGCTCGAGCGTCAGGTCGCCGCGTTCGATCGGGTCCCGGCCGACGTCGGCCTCGTCTATACCGGCGTCCGGCAGGTCGACGCCGACGGCCGGACTAACGCGGTTCGTACCCCTCGAATCGGCGGGGACGTGACCGAGCGCCTGCTGTACTGGAACTTCGTCGGGACGTTTTCGGCCGTGATGATCCGCCACGCCGTGATCGAGCGGATCGGGCTCCCCGACGATCGGTTCCCGAGCTGGCAGGACTGGGAGTTCTACCTGCGGATCTCGAGGACGTATCGCTTCGGCGCCGTTCCCGAACCGCTCGTGGTCCGCCACAACCGTACGGACGATCAGATCAGCCGGGACTACACCCGGAAACGCGACGTGACGGTCCCGCTGTTCGAATCGACGTTCGAACCGCTCGCGATGGAGTACGGGTCGGGGTGCTGGCGGCGGGTTCGAGCCCGCCTTCGCTACCAGCTCGGCCGCTCGGCGCTTCGGGCCGAACGCTACGACGAGGCCCGCCGCCAGTTCCTCCGGGCGGTC
Source organism: Halalkalicoccus subterraneus (assembly GCF_003697815.1). Classification (NCBI taxonomy): domain Archaea; kingdom Methanobacteriati; phylum Methanobacteriota; class Halobacteria; order Halobacteriales; family Halalkalicoccaceae; genus Halalkalicoccus; species Halalkalicoccus subterraneus. Next base: position 83,226 of record NZ_RDQG01000006.1, read on the forward strand.
CGGATCTCCCCCACCGAGTTCGCCGTTTACCCGTATCTCCTGGCGAGCCTCGGCGGCGCGCGGACGTACGAGCCCCTCCAGCAGGCAAAGCGCCGTCTCGTGCGGTGGCGCGACGGCTGAGGCGATCTTTTCGTGTCCCCCATCCCCGTTGGCCGCGCTCACAGAGCGATCCCCGACCGGCGGTGCCTATAAGAAAACCTTAGTTGCCGCGTCGATCGGGTAGGGTATGGTCGAGGAACTAGCTGCCGTTCAGCAGACCCTGGCGACCTCCTCCACGCCGGGGGACGAATTCCAGGCCCTGTCGCTTTCGCGCCAACGGGAGGTCTTCTTCCAGCTCCCCGAGACGACCCAACAGCGGGTCGTCGACGATCTCTCCCAGCAGCACCTGCACCGCTTCGTCCGACATCTCGATCCCGACGAGGCGACCGACGTGCTGGCGTTCGCCGAGGAGGACCGCCAGGAGGCGATCCTCCGTCGGCTCAACGACGACCGGCGGGAGCGCATCGAGTTTCTCCTCGAGTTCGACCCCGAGAGCGCCGCGGGGCTCATGCACCTCGATTACGTCACCGTTGACAGCCGGAGTAGCTTCGAGACGGTGACCCAACGCGTTCGGCGCTACGAGGACCGGACGGGCCGGTTTCCCACGATCTTCGTGATGAAACACGGGCGACTGGTCGGCGAGCTACCCGGGCAGGCGCTGGCGATGGCCACGTTCGATTCCGAGGCGATCACCGACTACGTCAGGGATACGCCGACGACGAGTTTCGACGACGACCAGGAGGACGTCCTCGAGGTCTTTCGTACGAACCCCGAAAGCCGGGTCGCGGTGCTCGACCCCGAGGACGGCCAGGACACGATTCTGGGCGTCATCTACGCGGAGGACCTCCTTCGGGTCGTCGAGGAACAGACCGGTCAGACCCTCTATGAGTTCACGGGCGTTACCGAGGAAGAAAGCATCCTCGACGGGCCGCTCTCGAAGGTCCGCAACCGCTACAAGTGGCTGATCGTCAACCTCGGGACGGCGTTTCTGGCCGCCGCCGTCGTGGGGCTGTTCGAGGATACGATCGCCGCGTTCACGCTGCTGGCCGTCTACATGCCCGTCGTCGCCGGGATGGGTGGGAACGCCGGTACGCAGTCGATGGCCGTGACGGTTCGTGGCCTCGCGTTCGGCCAGGTGTCGCTGCCGACCGGCGGTCGCGCGATCCTCAACGAGGTCATTGCCGGGGCTGCAAACGGGACGATCACCGGCCTCCTCGTCGCCGCGATCGCGACGGTGTTCAACCAGAGTCCGCTGTTGGGGCTGGTCCTCGGTATCGCGATGGTGTTCAACCTCGTCATCGCTGGGTTTTTCGGCACGATCATCCCGCTCGTGCTCGATCGCCTCGAGATCGACCCCGCGACCTCCGCGACGATCTTCATCACGACCGCGACGGACGTCCTCGGGTTCTTCGTCTTCCTCGGGCTGGCGCAGGTGATCCTCGGTATCTGATCCGACGAGGCTCCTGATGCCAGTTTGTTGATCCACTCACGGAAGCGGACGTCGAGTACGGAACTACAAGGAAACGGTTCGTCTTTGAGGGTGACGCCATCACCCGAGGACGTAATCGAGTTTGGGGTACTTCTCGATCAGGGGCGTTCCGTCGATCTCGTAGCGTTCGATGATCGCGTCGAGCCCGAGGATCCGGCCGGCGCCGAAGGCCGCCACGGCGAGGAACACGAGCATGTACGCGAAGTCACCGTTGATCAGGCCGTGAGCGACGTCCCAGTTGGCGAAGTAGAACATCACCATCATGAACGCCCCGAAGAACGCTGCCAGACGGGTGAACGCACCCACGAGGAGCCCGAGCCCGATCGCGACCTGACCGAACGGGACGGCGATGTCGAGGATCGTGAGCATCCAGCCCGTCTCGCCCATCCAGACGAACAGGTCGACGAGCGGGCCGCCGTTGGCCGGGACCGCCCCGAGGAGATAACCTTGGGCGCTAAAGGGTTCCGCGCCGAGCAGTTTGTCGAGCCCGGCATAGAGGAACGCAAATCCCATCATGAGCCGGAGCGCGAGGACGAACCAGGCGCTCAGGCTGTGTGCCCGCCCCCGAAGGGTGATTCCGGCGATGTTGCTCTCGAAGACGTTCACGTCCGATTTGGGGGGTGTGGTCGTCATTTTTATCACTTACAGTTGTATCATGGCTGGCTACAGTAGTATAGAGAACGGACGGTTCTCAGGAACTGAGAACCAGAACACGGTGTTTTCACCTCCTCCGTTCTCGTTTGTTGTATTCTACGGATCCGCCCGACGCTCGGGACGAGAGGGGAAGCTTCCAGCCGCGGAAAGCTCAACCGTTATCGCCTAGAGTTGAGAGGATTCACCGATGAGTAGTGTCGCGCTCGTAGTTCTGGATACGGTCCGAAAGGACGCGTTCGACCAGCAGTTCGGCTGGCTGTCGGGTCGTCGGTTCGACCACGCCTGGTCGACGGCCAAGTGGACGATGCCCGCACACGCGTCGTTGTTCACGGGCAAGTACGCGAGCGAAGTCGGGGTCAACGCCAGATCGGAGGGACTCGACTGTCCGGACTCGACGCTCGCAGAGCGCCTCAGTGCGGCGGGCTACACGACGCGTGCGTTCAGCGCGAACCTCATGGCGTCACCGGTGTTCGGTTTCGATCGCGGGTTCGACTCGTTCGATGGGACCTGGCGGGTCAATGCCAACAGCAAGGGCCTGTCCGGCTGGCGCGAACTCCTTCAAAACGGCCGTTCGGGCATCGACAGGTATCTCGCGTTTCTGAAGCTGGCCACGAGCGGCCAGTATCGCATCGGGCCCTCGATCGCAGCCGGACTGCTCAGACGGCTCTCGGACAGTACGTGGCTTCCCGACGGCGGCGCTCGGAACCGGGACGATGGGGCGACGACGCTGCTTGACTCCCTACAGCAAGATGTCTATTCGGACGCGGATTTTCTCTTCGTGAACCTGATGGAAGCCCACGCACCGTACGCGCCGCCGAAGCCCTACCGAACGAGCGGCGATCCCTCATACGACGAGGTCGCGGCGACGCTGACGAGTCACGAACCCGACGCTCGTATCATACGAGAGGCGTACGACGGCTCGGTCCGGTATCTCTCCGACCGGTATCGCCAGATATTCGCCGCCCTCAAGCGACGTTTCGAGTACGTCATCACGCTTGGCGATCACGGGGAGCTGTTCGGCGAACACGGGAGTTGGCGCCACCTTCACGGCGTCTATCCTGAGTTGACGCACGTTCCGCTCGTGATCTCCGGGGCGGGGCTCTCCGGGACCTGTTCGAAGACGGTGAGCCTTCTCGACGTCCATCGCACGATACTCGACTTGCTGCACGTCGACGGCTCGTCCCGTGGGCAGGTCCTGCTCGAGGAGGTCGAGGATCGACCGGCGTTCGTCGAGTACGAGGGGCTTCGGACGGCTCGCATCGAGATGATGCGCGAGGCCGGCTACTCCGAGCAGCTGATCCGGTCGTACGACCGCCCGTTAGCCGGCCTCGCGATGGACGGTGGCTACTACGGCTACGAAACGCTCGATGGATGGACGGAACACGGAACCCCACCCGAGAGCGTGAGTGATCCACACGAACAGCTACGAGCGTTTCGCTCGTCGCTCCCGACCCGTTCGACGCCCGATCGAACGGCCACTGACGTGTCCGAGGCGGTCCAAGCGCGGCTTGAGGACCTCGGCTACGCGTGAGCGGTCCCTGGATTGAAGCCTCCCGCCACCGACTGCTGTCCCTTGAGGGGGGAGGATCCATGAGGACACATAACACGTATCTATACTAGGGTGGAGAGAGAGGTAAAACCACACTATGGGAAACCCCCATGGATCGTGATACAATGGAGACGCTAACACTCGCCGACGCAAAGGAAATGATCGACGCAGCGGAGACCGAATCCGACGAGATCGGGGTGCCGATGTGCATCGCGGTCGTCGATGCCGGTGCGAACCTTCTTGGCTTTCACCGTGTCGACGATGCCCTGCTTGCGAGCATCTCGATCGCGCAGAACAAGGCGTACAGTTCGGTGGCAATGAAGATGCCGACGGAAGACATCGGCGAGGCCGCCCAACCCGGAGAGCCTCTCTATGGGATCGAGACCACTGACGACGGTCGCATCGTCACGTTCGGCGGCGGGTTCCCGGTCGAATCCGATGGCAGCGTGATCGGCGCGATCGGCGTCAGTGGCGGCTCGCCCGACGAGGACATGACCGTCGCGCGTGCCGGCCTCGACGCGATCAACTGAACGTTCACCCCGGCAGTGTGCTTTCGGACTCCCTATCCGGACGGTCAGCATGCGGGGAACACAGTTATTTGATCCGGAGTGAAGAGGGGTTCATGAGCGAGGATGCCTCGACGGATCCGGTGAACCCGTCGAAGGAGATGCTTCTGGAAACGATCGACCGGAACAAACGAAGAACGTGGACCGAGTACGCCGAACGGTTCCAGTTCACGCTCCGTGGCGACGAACTGGTGGAGATGACCGCGGCCGACGACGACGAGAGAACGGCTACCGTGACGCTCGCCGGAGGGCGAGCAGTGACGTGCAGTTGCTACAGTCACGCGACCGCGTTCGGGCGAACCGATTGTCGACACATGCGTGCGGTCGATGCCCACCCACGGCTCTAGTCGATCGTTGCGTGGTCGCTGATCGGAAGTGTGTGCTTCCCGTACGGATAATCACTGGTCGGATTCGATGCCGTCCACGATGTCTTCGACGGACGCTTCGTGACCACAGTGCGGACAGTAAAGCACGCGTCCTTCGAGCGTCTCCGTCGAGAGGTCGCTGAGACCCCAGTACGAGTCACAGTTCCCACAGTTCATATGCGCGAGCGTCTCGATGTACGCGGTGTGTTTCTCGGTCATTGTTTACTCGCGTTCGCGGTTCTCGGAGTCCTCCTCGATCGGTTCGAGGGGCATGCGCTTTGCTAACCGCGCGGCGTTCGCCCCGACCGCTCTCGCTTGCGAGTCCGTTTCGACGCGAGCACGCTGTACCGGCTCCTCGGGTGGGAGCCGGGCGTGATGAAGCGTGTGTCTGGCGTCTCGGTCGATCCCGATCCCGATCTTCAATCCTGACTCCGAGGCCGCTCGGAACGCCAGTTCGCGGGACGGCTCGTCGGGACTGTCTTCGTCCTCTTCCACTGCGTGTGTCCGCCACGGAACGCCCTCCTCTTCGATGCCGTGTTCGATGTACTCGAGCGTGGACGGTTCCTCGCCCACATAGCGAATGTGAATTCGCGGGACGGCCTCGTCGGCTGCCGACTGTGTTCGAGTGTCGCTCACGGACGACCTCCATGCAGTGAACCTGCGTTCATGAGCGACTATCCCCGACGATTTCGGTCGTTCCGACGGATTTCGCGAGCCCGTCGGGGACGGTCACGTCGAACTCCGTTCGATCCCCGACGTAGGACAGACAGAGTCCGGTCGCGACTGCGTTTCGTGGCCCGGTCGTGCTGCGGATGTTCCCGCGCCCGCAGACGATGCCGTACTCGGCGAGCGCATCCGAGATCATCTCCGGGATCTCGAAGTCCAATGCCGACCGACCGACCATCACGACAAAGGAGTGGTATCGCGTGCTCTCCGTCGGCGAGATCCGTCGGAGTGCGCGCTTGGCGTTCGTGACGAACACCTTCTCTTTGGCCTGGCGTCTGGTCCGTCGAACCGTCTCGACGGACTCGTCGAGACCGACCGGTTCCAGTGAACCGTCGTCCTTGAGGAGGACGACCCGTCCGAACGTCTCCGAATCGACCGCCTCATCGAGAAACGTGACCGTGCCGTCCTCGTGGCGGATACTGAACAGCGTCTCCACCTTCGCGACGGGATATTTCTTGAGCCCTTCGGCGAGTTCCCGATCGACCCCGAGCTCCGAGGCGATCAGCATCGTCACCATATCGCCCGCCCCGGCCAGATGGGTCGACGTGATCTCGTTCGTCTCGTTGATGTACGCCGCATCGGTCGAGCCCCCGCCCATATCCAGAATGGCAAAGGGGACGTCCGTTCCCGGCGTCGTGAGCGACCCCAGGATCGCCATGTTCGCCTCGATACCCTGAATGGTGACCGCCGTTTCCAACCGGTCTTCGACCTCGTCGGCGATCTGTTGCATGGGAAGCTCGCTCGTTTTGACCATCGCCGCCAGCCCAACGGCGGTCTCCATGCTGTGTTCGCTCGCGACCGAACCCTCGACTTTCTGTGGGACGAGCGTATCGACCGCCATGATGTCCCGAATGTTGATCTCCGAGAGTTCCTGGCCGGTCACCTCACCCATCTGTTCGCGCGCCCGGCTCAGCATCCCGCCGATGTTCGAGCCCCGCTCGCCCCTGATGTCCGCGATCGGCCAGTGTTCCTCGACGTGGGCCATGATCTCGTCGGCACCCTGATCGATATCAATCGACACCGAATTGCCTCCTTCACCGATGACGGTCAGCGAGCCTGCCGGGATCGTCCGCTCTTCGACGTCACCAGCCGGTGTTTTGATGACGACCGCGGATTTGTTCCCGACGAGGGCCCGCGAGACGGGGATGATCTTCTGGGTTTCCTCGGATGAGAGCTCGAACAGCGTCGCAAGACCGTAGGGGTTCGAGAGCTGGTCGATCGTCTGTCCCGAGCCGCCCGTCGCGACCTCGACGGCGGCCGGTTGCCCGCGGGGGATCTCCTCGATCTTGCCGACTTCATCGACGATGGGGATCTCCCGGTCAATGCGGTTGTTGATCAGGACCGCGTCGTCCTTCTGGACGATCGCTCCCTGAATGTCGATCCCCTGCTCGACCCACTCGTTGATCGTCCCTGCGGCGTCCGCGAAGTCGACTGTCGCCGGCACGACGACGATGACCGACGGTTCGTCCGTGAGTGTGTCGCGATCCGTGGTTATCTCCACGACCGTCCCGGTTCCGAGCCCGGCTCCGCCCGGTGTCGATGGATCGTGGCCGATCATCGTCGATTCCGTGATCACGGTCTCGGTAATCGTCTCCATCGCGACGTCCCCGATAACCGGTGCGGCTTCGTTGAGGAGGATCCGGTCGATCTCGTCGACCGAAATGCCTGCCGTCTCGGCCGCCCGTTCGAGGGCATTTACGACCCCCGGAACGTTCTTTACGGTCCCTTTCAGCCCGGTTGTTCGAAAGAGGCTGGTCGCGACGAACTCGTAGCCGTCGTTGTTCCGAACCAGTGCGACCTCGGTGCTCGAATTGCCAATATCTACGCCTGCGATATACTCCATGTTCTCTCTGATTAGGTCCCGGTCGTGCTCCGCCCTGATAATTCGTTCCCGTCCCTGTGCGCCGTCGATCGCGGTCGGGTTCAGACGACGCCGCGCTTTTCGTACACCTCGATCGCCTCTCGAACCAGCGCGGCGTTGATCTGGGCGTCGTACTCGGTTTCGAGTTCGTCGGCCATCCCTTCGAGCGTCTCCTTGTCCGCCCCACTGGGTCGCAGTGCGTTGTAGATCTCGAGAATCCGCTCGTCGGGAATCGCCGTCAGCTCGGCCGCTCGGCGGAAGTTTTCCGCGAGCTGTGGCCGTCCTTCCTGTTCGGCTACTTGTGCTTGCTTTTCGAGGGTGTCCGGTGAAATCGCGATGTCGTCGCCGTCGATATCGCCGTCGACGACCGCATCGAGCGTGATCTCCGAAAGCGCCGTTCCGTTCGGCGTTTCGACCTGTTCCGGGTTGTCGGACAGCGGGTATTCGATCTCGTCTGAGTTGCTCATTGGTGGTAGTTAGTTGAAGTCGACGTCTATTTCGATCTGGCCGCGCTCCTCATCGAGACACTGCGTCTCTTTGATGTGCCAGATCGCGGCCATCGCCTGGAACTTCGGTCGCGTCATCGGGTCGTTTTCGACTGTTACCGGTGCGGGGCTCTCCCCTTTCGCGTACCGGGCGGCGTTTCGCCCGATCGCACGGAACGTTTCGGGGACCAGTAGCGGCCCTTGGGGAAACAGCTCCAGGTTGTCGAGCTGCAACAGATCCTCCTGGTGGATGAGCGTGGTCCCTCTCGATTGTATCGCAATACTGATTCCCGACCCGCTGAGATTCGAGGAGACGAGTCCCATCCGCCCCAGATCGACGGTGTCGTAGACCCGGACGACGCGCATCGAGGCGCCTTCCTCTTCGATCCCGGCCATCACTTCGCGAATGATCTCCGCGTGGGAGACGCCCGAAAGCGTTTCCGTACTGATCTCGCCAAAGCCCGGGCTCAGGGCGATGACGACCTCGTCGGGGGCCGTCCCCTTCTCGGCCGGGCCGGTGTCCTCGAATGTGACCGTTCGTTCTCGCTGTGTCGCTTGACTCATGGTATTGACTGTCCTCCGTTTCGTCCTCGCGCTCGTTCGTGCTCGGCTACCGGTTCCCGACGCTCGCCGTGGAGAGTGCTAGGAGCCATGTTAGACGTCCTTTGGATCGACGGCGTGTCGGTAGTTCTTGATCTCCTCCCAGCGCTCCTCGCTCATCCGGTAGCCGGTTCCGGGGCCCTCGTAGTCGTTCGGGTTATTCACCGCGCTCACGACGTTGAACTCCTCGTCGAGGATCGCCGACGTATGGAGGTAATCGCCAGAGACGCGCGATTTGAGCACGCCGAGAATGTTCTCCGCGATCTCCTCGAACCCGCGCTCGACCAGGATGGTGACGATATCGGCGCCGGTGACTTCGCGCTCCATCATCTCCTGTGCGGCGTCGATGTCCTGTGCCTGGTTCCGATCCGGCATGTCGTCGCTGCCGTCGGCGTACGTCGCAGCCTCGACCTCCTCGTCGGTGATCGGCGGGAAGCCCAGTTCCTCGAAGACCGCCTGGAGGGCTTTGACCGCCCGGTTGCGATACTTGATGACCTCCTCCTCTTCGACGTCTTTGGTCCCGCCGTCGACCTTGAAGTCCCGTTGTATGAGGTTGTAGTCGTCGAAATCCGACGAATCGAACGTCGAGCCGGCGAACATGTCGTCGTAGTTCGGTACGGCGCTGTACCCCGAGAAGATGAAGTCGGTCCCGGGGAACATCTGGGGGATCATGTGGGCCGTCCGGCGCGTCTCCGAGTGCGTAAACGTCTGGTCGTTCCCGGAGGCCATCTCCAAGTCGACCATCCCAGCGATGAGGTTCTCCGCGAGGATACACCGCAGCCCGGAGGGAACCGCCGCCGGGATCGCGACGGTGCTGATCGATCCGTTCTGGAGCCCTTGGACGCCACAGCCCTTCGTCACCAGCACGCATTTCGTCTCCAGATACAGCATGGATTTGCCCTCCGCTTGGCCCATGTTCACCTCGGAGCCCGATCCCGAGGTGAATCGCATCTTCACCCCTCGCGAGGCGTAGCCGGAGGCGAGAAACGCCTTCGAGTACGGGGTGTCGTCGCCGTCTTTGAACACGTCCTCGGTGCCGTACACGGAGACCGTCTCGGCGTAACTGGTCATCCCGCGCATTCCCAGTTCGAGTTCGGTCGCCTCCTCAACGGCACACTGCGTCAGAACGCCGCCCCTGCCACATTGGGTCCCGATCAACAGCGAGAGCGCGTTGAACGGTGCGATGCGTGTGATCCCGACCGTCGTCTCGGCTTCGTCGAATCCCCGAAGGGCGGATTCGGCCGCATCGGCCACCAGCTGTGCGGGATGATCCTTTACGCTCGTGACGTGACACTGGTTTCCAGGGTTTTTGCGAGTGCGCACCTTCTGGAGCGCCATCATCATCTCCACCGTGTTCATCTGGTTGACGACCTCGGTGAGCTTCGCCGGCGTCATCCCGGTCGCGAGCCGCTTGATCTCCTCGCGCGGGACGTTGATGTCCGCAAGCATATGTGCGAACTCCACCGAGTCGAGCTCGAGTGCCTCGTCGGCTACCTCCGGATCGATCGCGTAGTCCGCGATGAACTGGTCGACGAAATCGAACTCTTCGCGCTCGATGCCGTCCATCTCGACGATCGTTCCGTCCTCAACCGTTATCGAGGGATCCGGATCGTCAGGAGATTCCATCGCGACGAACCCGACCTCCGGCCACTCCTCGACGATTCCGTCTTTGTTGACGGGTCGGTTATCGAGGGTCTCGAACCGCTTGGACCGCTTCCGTTCGACATTGTCGGTCGCTTGCGACGCGTCCTCGGAGTTTGGTTCCTTGTTAGCCATTACCGATTCACTGCTTGGCGTCCACCGTAATAGGTTTACTTATATTCAAAATTATAGGCGATGATACTGCCTATCCAACCAACAAATTTGGCTGCTAGACGCTAGAAACACACATTTGGTTGCAGTAGGACAACTGTACTTTCATCGGTTCGCTGAAAACATTACCTCACTACTATCTCAGTTTATCCGTACGGGCACGCTCCCTCTGTGGCCGATGACTCCCCTGTGGCTCGTGGGTTCTACAAACCGAATCGGTCACTACTAACGATTCTGGCTCTGGGACTCCGTTTTCATCCTTCACTCCACTTGATCGACCGACCCCTCGATCGGATCGTCCGTTATCCGTGTCGGTTCACTTCGGACTACTCGACTCGGTGACGGACTGATGACAGTCGTTCACGCTGTCGAATCGTCCGCGGCCTCATCGAGTGGGTCCTCGAGTTCGCCGACGACGGCTTCCATCGCGTCCGTGGCGGTCACCAGTCCGACGAGATCATCCTCCTCGGAGCGAACGAGTGCGAGCTCCTGGTGTTCCTCCTGGAATCGATCGATGACGTCGCTGACGGTCGTCTCTTCGGAGACGGTCAACGGTGGCGCAGCGATATCCTCGATGGTCTTCTCTCCCGCTTGGAGGGCATCGATCTCGTCGAGGACCGCCGAAACGTAGACGATCCCGCGGAAGTCGTCGGGATCCTCACCGATCAGCGGATACCGATTGTGCAGCGACCCCGAGAGCCGTTCGAGGTTCTCCGAGAGGGGCAGGTCCGTCGAGAGGAACACGATCTCCTCCCGGTCGACCATGATGTCGCTGACGGTCATCCGCCCGACTGCGAGCGCACCGAGGACCTCCTCGTAGCGTTCGTCGTCGAGGTTGCCCTCCGCGAGCAGCCTCTCCATTCGATGGCGGAGATCGGCCCGGCTCTCGATGACGTCCTGTTCGGTTTCGAGCCACGCGCCGGTCATCTCGACCCCGAACAGTCCGAGCGTCCCCTTCGCGACCCAGTCGCCAAAGCGGATCAGCGGGGCGATCGAGCGCGCGAACCAGTACAGCGGGCGCGCGCCGTATCGACAGACCTGTCGCGAGCGCTCGACGCCCAGATACGTTGGGGTCTGCTCGCCGTGGGTCAGATGGATCATGTTGATGATAAAGAACGCGAGCAGCGAGGCGGCCCCGACCGAGGCAAGCGTGGTGTTCGCGAAGATCGGCTCCAGCAGTGCCGCCAGCCCGGGTTCTGCGATGATCCCCAGCGCAATACTGGTGCCCGAAATCCAGATCTGACAGGTCGTCAGGTACAGTTCGAGGTCGTCGGTCATGTCCCAGGCCCGTTGGAGTGCTGGGTCACCTCCGACGAACTCCTCTTCGGTGAACTGGCGTGCGCGGGTCAGCCCGAACTCGGTGGCGACGAAGAATGCGTTCGCGACGATGAGGAGCGCACCGGCGAGGAGTCTAGCAGCGATCTCTAGAGTAACCATTCGATCGGATCGTGACGACCGAGACTCAAAGGGAATTCGATGAACAGGGAGTACCCGCGGATACTGCCCGTTTCGTAGGGATCCCGTATCCGGTCTTACCCGAGGGTGGCTGTCGGGACGGACTCAGATCACGAGGACAGGGGTATCGGTGAGGCGGATCACGCGATCGGTGACACTGCCCAGTAACGTCTCCTTGAGACGGCTGCGATCACGCTTTCGCATGACGATCACGTCGATGTCGTGGGTCTCGTCGTACTCGAGGATCGCCTCGTCCGGAACGCCCTGGATGGTCTCCGTTTCGACCGTGATCGCGCGCTCGCGTGCGGCCTCGGCGAACCGCTCGACCGCCTTCGTCGCTTCGCTTTCCAACGTATCGACCACCTCGCCGCCGAGGTTCGTCACGCTGTCGCGGTTGGTGTCGGCGACCGACAGGATCGTGATCGTCGCTCCGTGCTGTGCTGCGAGCTCGTAGATTGGCTCGTATCGTTCGTCGGGCGTCGCGTCGGTCGAGACGGGCAACAACACGTGATCATACATACGTCTCCGTAGCGCTCGAAGACGTATAGGTCTGGATGTGCGATTCGGGGTCTCGACTATTCTTGTCGACCGGCCCGACCTCCGACGAGAGGACCGGGATTCAGTCGGTCGTCGGCCGCCAGCCCCGAAGATACGCGGTACAGATACCCCCAGCGATCGCGCCGAACGGGAGGGAGACGGTTCGAACGACGAGGACCGCCGCGGTCGCAGCGGTCGCGGTGGCGCCGGTCACGACGACGAGCGCACCGCCCAGCAGGAGATCGTACGCCCCCAGACTCCCCGGGATCGGCACGACGCTCGCGATCTGTGGGAGCGGCACGATCACGAGGATCGGGAGGAACGCAACGGGAGCGCCGACGCCGGCGATCGCCACCCAGAGGGCCGCCGCCGTCAGCAGTTGCTCGATCACGCCGCCGAGGACGATGAGGGCGAGCAACTCCGGGCTTCCGCGAAACTCGACGACCCGCTCCCAGTACCGCTCGACGGCCGCGACCACGACCGCTCGGTCGTGCGGTTGGTCCCGGTACAGCCCGGAGATCCGCGTGATGAGCGGTGCGCCTACCGTGACGATCCCCCGCGAGAGGTGCTCTCGCGAGAGCAAGACGACCCCGCCGACCACGAACACGCCGGCGATCGAGACCCCGAGCGTCGAGAGCAACCCGGACGCGTCCGGCGTCCCGAAGAGGACGATCAGTCCGAGCAGACCCGAAAGCGTCAACTGGGCCGCCGATTTCACGTACTTCGCCACCGACCGGACGCCGAGCGCCTCGGAGTAGCCCGTGTTCGTCGAGACGCTGATGAACCGGGCCATGATCGGCTCGGAGCTCACCGGCCCGGCCGGGCTGAGGATGTCGAAGAAATCGCCGGCGAGCGCGAACTGCGCGCTTCGGGCCCCCGATAGCCCGCCGTTCAGCGGCGCCAACGAGGCCCACACGCCGATCCCGTCCGCGAGCCCCTCCAGGACGACGAGCACGATCACGAGCGCGAGCGCCCACGGCGCGACCGCCAGCGCGCGATCGAGCACGGTGTCGGCGCCGACGGTGTAGAGATAGCCACCGAAAACCGCTAGCCCGGCGGCGACGCCGACGAGAAACCGCAGCGAGCGTCTCACGGCTTGCGGTTCGCTTCGGCCGAAGAAAAACGTGCCGAAGGACACGAACCGGCTCTCCGGCTGGTCCCCGTCGAGCCCGCGACGGTCGACGCGAAAGAGCTATGCGGGTTTCCCCGCGAGTTCGCCCCAGCCGGACGGGAGCCGTTCGACCCGTTGTTTCCCTTCGGTGCCCGACCCATGCATGTTCTCGCGCTGTTCAGCCACATCGGCCACACGACGATCGCCTACGACCTCACCGAGCGCCTCGCAACGGCGACGGACGCGACCGTCACGGCCGTCTCCGTTTTCGACCGCTCGCGCGAGTCGATCGACGTGCCGATCGACGACGCCGTTACCGTCGTCGCCCTCGGCGCGCGCTCGCGGGTCGACCCGCGGGCAGTCGCCTGCCTGCGCGTGCTGCTCGCGAGCGGCCGCTACGACGTCCTCCACACCCACCACAACTTCGTCGGCTCGCTGGGTCGCCTCCTCGCCCCGCGCGACCTCGCGATCGTCGACACCGAACACGCCGACCACCGCGCGCACTACTCGCTCGCCCAGAACCTGGTGAACGCACCGACGCTGCCCCGGGCTGACCGCGTCGTCGCGAACTCCGAGCAGACCCTCCGGTCGTTCTATCGTGCGGAGCGATGGTTGCTCCGCGATGAGCGCCTCAGGGTAATCTACAACGGTATCGATACCGACCGGATCGACCGCGCGCTCGTCACCTCGGCGACCCCCTTCGCGATCGACGGCCGGCGAATCGTGACGGTTGGCCGGCTGATCGGGACGAAAGACCAAGCGACGCTCCTGCGTGCGTTCGCCGCGCTTTCCGCCCGCCAGCCGGACGTGCGCCTGACGATCGTCGGCGACGGCCCACTGAGAACGCGCCTCGAAGCGCTCGCGGCGGACCTCTCGATCAGCGAGCGCGTCGAGTTCACCGGCACGATCGAGCGCGAGGCCGTCTATCGGATGCTGGCCGCAAGCGACGTCTTCACGCTCCCGTCGCGCTCCGAGGGGTTCTGCGTCGCGGCGGTCGAGGCGATGGCCTGTGGTCTCCCGGTCGTCGCAAGCGACATCCCCGTCCTCCACGAGGTGATCGGCCCGGTCGGAACGTTCGCCCCCGTGGGCGATGCGGCGGCATTCGCCGACCGGCTCAACAGCCTTCTCGTCGATGACGACGCTCGACGAACCGCCGCGACGCGCCTGCGAACGCGTGCCCGGACGCGGTTTCCGCTCGAACGAACCGTCGAGGAGTACTACGCCCTCTACGAGCAGCTGCTGGCCGAGCGCCGTGCCGCCGCGGCCTCGTCTTGATCCCTCTAACACGCGCGCCCGCGACCGTCACTGCAGGTAGCCCAGGTCGTCGAGGCGCTCGCGCGTCGCTGCCGCCATCGACGTGTTCGTTTCCGATTTCGACTCTCCTTCAAAGGAACGCGGGCCCCGCTCCTCGTACAGTCGCTCGCACAGCCGATCCCGGACGTCTTCGCGTTCGGCCGCGAGATCGATCGTTTCGTCCGGATCCTCGTCGATCCGGTAGAGCTCATGCTTCCCGTCGCTCGCCTCGATCAGTTTCCATTCGTCGGTGCGGATGCTGCGAAGCGCCCGGTCGTAGCGGCGTGCGGAGGCGGGCAGCGTTCCCAGCGTTCGCTCGAGTGCCTCCATCGACGGCTGTGGCGTGAGATACTCGGCGATGACACGCTCGCGGGACGCACCATCCGATAGGATCCCCGTGGTCGAAACGGTTTCCGCTGTGGGTGTCGCTACACCGGCGAGGTCGAGGATCGTCGGATAGAGGTCGCGCAGTTCGACGAGATCGCTCACGGTCGTCCCGGCGTCGATGCGTTCGGGGTAGTGCATCACCAGCGGGACGTGCAACAGGCTGTCG
Source organism: Halalkalicoccus subterraneus (assembly GCF_003697815.1). Lineage (NCBI taxonomy): Archaea > Methanobacteriati > Methanobacteriota > Halobacteria > Halobacteriales > Halalkalicoccaceae > Halalkalicoccus > Halalkalicoccus subterraneus. The sequence goes on from NZ_RDQG01000006.1 coordinate 98,321, forward strand.
TGGAGGCTGTACTGGTGGTCCATCAGCCCGTGATCGCCGATGTTCTCGCCGTGATCGCCGACGAGCACGAGTACGGTGTCCTCGAGCAGTTCGTGGTGGTTCAGTCGGTCGTAAAGTCGGCCGATCCGGTGGTCGAGGTAGTTGAGCTCCGCCTCGTACAGCGCCTCGAGCGTCTCGAACTCCCGATCGCTCATGTCGGTCAGCCCCGTGACGTAGGCCCACGCGTCCTGGTTTACGTCCGTGGCACGTTCCTCGGAGACGAACCGCTCGCGAAAGCGCCGCGGGGGATCGTATTGGAGGTGCGGTTCGAGATAATTGACGAACAGGAAAAACGGTCGGTCGGGCTCTCGTTGCTGTTCGAGCCAGCGCCCGATCCGGTAGTTCGTCATCCAGGCGCCGTCGTCGTACGCCCGCCGCAGAAAGCGCGTATAGAGGGCGTTGACGAGCGTTCGGTGCCCGCCTTCGGCGCGGAGTTCGCCGAGTACGGCCCGCGTTCGGTCGACGAACCCCGTCTCGGATTTCGAGATCGAGGCGAGGTCGGTCCCGCCCGCGAGGAGCTCCCAGCCGACGAGAAACTCCTCGAACCCGTCGTCGAACCCGAACTCCGGGCTCACCCAGGTGTTGTTCGACACCGCGACGGTCTGATAGCCAGTCGTTTGGAGGCGGGCCGCGAGCGTCGGTACCGCGGGATCGAACGATTTCGTGTCCGCGTCCGTCCCGTGCTCGGCGGTGTACTGGCCGGTGAACATCGACGCGTGCGACGGCAGCGTCCACGGCGCCGTCGCGAAGGCGTTCGTTACCCTCGCGCCCGCCTCGGCGATCGCGTTCAGGTTTGGCATGACGTGCGGATCGGTCGCGTTCGCGACGCGGGCCGTATCCATCACGACGAACACGACGTTCGGCCGGCGCTGTCCCATTCGTCGCCCGCTACGCGAGTCGACAGGAAAAAGCGAGTGGTCCGCCGGTCAGTCCGCCAGCCGCTCGAGCGCTCGGGTCGTCGCCTCGACGGTCGTTTCCCACCGGTGTTCGCGTTCGACGTACTCGCGCCCGTCGGGTCGTTCCTCGAGCGCCGTCGCGAGCCGCTCGGCCAGCTTCCCTGTCTCGCCGATCGGGGCGGTGTAGCCGCCGGCCTCGACGATCGATGTGATCTGTTCGAGGTCCGAGGTGACGACCGGGAGGCCGCTCGCCATCGCTTCGAGCACCGTCCGCGGGACGCCCTCGGCGCGGCTCGGCAGGACGAGCGCGTCGGCCGCCCGGTAGATCGCCGGCATCTCGTCGTACGGGCGCTGTCCGAGGAACGTCACCGCCCCCGTCAGCCCGCGCTCCGTGACGCTCGCTTCGAGCTCCTCGCGCAGCGGTCCGTCCCCGCAGAAATACAGGTGGACGTCCGGGTATCGCGCCCGCAGTTGCGCGACGGCGTCGAGCGCGTCCTGCGGTCGTTTCCCGTCGACGAGCCGCCCGACGAAGAGGACGGCCGGTCCCGGAGCGATGTGCTCGCTGCGCTCGCCCGCGGGCCGAAACCGGTCCGTATCGATTCCGTTCGGGATCACCTCGATCGGGGTCCGGACCCCGAGCTCGCGAAGGCGCGTTCGTTCGGTGTCGGTATAACAGAAGACGGTGTCAGCCCGATCGAACGTCCACCGGCCCGCCGTCCGGAGATACCACTCGAAGAGCTGTTGGGGGGCGTTCTGGGAGTACAGTCCGTGGTTGGTGATGGCCAGCGGTGGTCCCCCGACCGCCCGCCGGAGCGCCGCGAGGTTCGTCGAGAAGTACAGATGCGAATGGGCGTGCAACACGTCGTACGAGTCGAGCGTCGCCAACTCGCGGGCGATGCCCGTCGAGATATCGTTTCCCAGCAGGCTCGCCGTCGGCGAACGGCGGACGACGGTGTAGCCGTCACGCCGTTCGCGTCGCGGTCGGTCCGTGTGATCGACCGTCAGGACGGTCACGTCGTGGCCGCGTGCGGCCTGATCGCGGCTCAGCGCGTGGACGTGATACGGCCCCCCGCCCTTCACGTCGGGGTAGCACTTCTGTGCGATCCGAAGGAGCTTCACTGGCGGTTGCCTCCGACGGTACGAACCGTCCCCCTCATCGACTTTCCGACCCCTCGATCAGTAGCGAACGCACGCGAGTCACCACGAGCCGGACCTGCTGGAGCACGATGGCGACATCGAGCCGGGCCGACTGGCTGTCGATGTACTCGAGGTCGTAGTCGAGTTTCCTGCGAGGCTCCCTGCTCGAGGCGTCGTGGATCTGTGCGAGGCCGGTCAGACCCGGTTTGACGAACCAGCGGCACTTCCAGCCGGGAATGGCCGCCTCGAAGCGCCGTTCCTCGTCGATCCAGATCGCCCGCGGGCCGACCGCGCTCATCCGTCCGGTGAGGATCGACAGCAGCTGCGGGAGCTCGTCGAGGTTCGACTCGCGAAGCAGGCGGCCGGCCCGCGTGATTCGACCGTTCTCCTCGTCGCTGCCGAGATCGGTCGCCTCGCTGTCGCGCCGCATCGTCCGGAATTTCGGGACCGCGAACGTCTCGCCGAAGACGGCGGTTCGCTCCTGAACGTAGAAGACGGGCCCGGGACTGTCGAGTTTGACGGCGATCGCGATGAGCACGAACACCGGTGCGAGCAGCACGAGCCCAACGGCGGCGAACGCGACATCGAACAGGCGCTTCACGACGTGATCCTGCATGTTCCAGGGGTCCAGATCCACCACGATCAGTTCGTCGTCCTCGTCTTCGTCGCTCACGAAGACGTCGACGCCGTGGTCCGCGAACGTCTTTACCCGCACGCCGCGCTCGCGACAGAGCGTCAGTGTCCCGAAGAACTCCCCCCGGTCGGTCTCCGGCAGGGCGAGTAACACGGTGTCGATTCCGTGTTCGTCGAGGGCGGCGTCGATCCGCGAGAGTCCGCCGAGTCGTCCGACACTCGGGCGTGTGATCCCCCCGTCGGCGATCGCCATCGATCGGGACGCCGTCGTTCGTTCTACGCTTGCCGGCGAGAGATAGCCGACGACCGGCACGTCCGCCGCGGCGATCATCCGCTCGATCTGCGCGGCGTCCGTTCCGATAACAAGCGCTCGATCACGCCGTTCGACGGGCCGTGCGCGGACGACCGCCAGCCACACGGGCAGGACGATCAACAGCAGTCCTGTCGCCATCACGAGCGTCGTCTGCGGTACGGACACCCAGTTAAAATATCCGAGCGTCGCTAGGAGAACCGCGGCGCGGAGGACGCGCGTCTCGGTGTGGACGACCGTATCGAGTCGCCGGTCAGTCTGCGGGTCGGATAGCGTGAGGAACGACCCGACGACGACGGCGACGGCACTGACCAGCGCGATCGTGTCCGTCTGTCCCGGTCGGAGAAATGACGAACCATTGAGAAATGAGCGATATGTCGTGTCGATGACCTGAACTGGTGGACTGGTGGCGAGGCTAAAGGCTAGTGCCGTCAAGAGGAGCACCCCGCCCAGGTTCACGAGTCGATATCGCCACCCCATACGTTCGTTGTGTGTCGTCGTCGGGAGACGTATTTCTACCGAAGTCACTGCTTTGGTGTTTCTGTGGCTACTGTCGACAGTAGTTCATTTGCCGTCGTGTCCGTCTACTGTACTGCTTGGCATCAGTATAAGTCTCACCTGTAGTGGCGTCCTTTCCCCCGTTCTCGATGAGTGATCCGACCATTCCCGGTGGTCTTCGGCAGTCTTTTGCTCTCAGATTAGCGTCGATAGAGTGATGGACCTTCTCGTGACTGGGGGAGCAGGATTTATCGGCGGTCACCTCTCTGCACGGTTTCTCCGGCGTGGCCACGATGTGACTGTGCTCGATAATCTCGATCCGGACTACAACCACGATCTCAAACAACGTGTTCTCGAACGCTGTCGTCGATCGGCCGCCGAGGGGGATGGACGGTACGAACTGGTATTCGGGGACATTCGCGATGCGAAAACCGTAGAGAAGGCCGTTTCAACCGCTGATTACATCTTTCATCAGGCCGCTCAGACGGGCGTCCGCACCAGTGTCGAGATCCCGACCAAGCTCAACGAAACGAACGTGGACGGAACGATCAACGTCCTCGAAGCCGCTCGTAACAGCGATATCGAGCGGGTCGTCGTCGCGAGCTCCTCGTCCGTGTACGGCAAACCCCAGTACTTGCCCTACGACGAGGTCCATCCCACGACGCCGGTTAGCCCCTATGGCGTCTCGAAACTCGCGGCGGAGCAGTACGTCCGGGTGTATTCCGAGATCTATGGGCTGCCCACCGTGTCCCTGCGCTACTTCACCGTCTATGGCCCATGGATGCGCCCCAACATGGCGATCTCGAACTTCGTCTCGCGCTGTCTGCATGGAGAGTCGCCCGTCATCTACGGCGACGGCTCACAAACGCGGGATTTCACCTACGTCGACGACATCCTCTGGGCGAACGAACGGCTCCTCGAAACGGACGTTGCCGACGGGGAGATCATGAACGTCGGCAGTACCGACAACATCGATATCAAAACGCTCGCGGAGGTCGTTCGCGATCAGCTCGCCCCCGAACTCGAGCTCCAGTACGGCGAGCGAAACGAGGCCGACGCCGAACACACCCATGCCGACATCTCGAAAGCCAACGAACTGCTGGGCTACGAACCGACGACGGACATTCGCGAGGGCGTCTCGAAGTTCATCGAGTGGTATCGAGCGAACGAGGGCTGGTACGATCCGCTGGTTCGGAATTCGTAGTCAGGACACTGTCACGCCACTGATTCAGTTCCCCTGGGCAATGGAGAACGTAGCCCAGCAAACGTCAGGTAGCCCTGTGACCCCCACGTTCGCTCATAGAGGTAGTACGTTCCCGTCTTCACGACGTTCGTTACGCGACCGATATTCAGCGCATCGCTCACATCTCCGATGATCAGCCAAGCACCGCTGACTGTGAGTGATCCGCCGACTCCCTCCACTTCGATCCGTCCTCGGCCCTGGGTGCGTTCGCTGCGTCGATATCCTTCATCTTCAATCGTACGGTAGAGCCCGTCTCTGACGAAGAAAGCGGCGATATTGCGATGGGATCCGCCAACTTATCCACGGGACGATTCTCGGTGAAAACGACTGGCTTCGTCATGGAGTGGACATGCACGCCGACGGTACAACCGAACGGAACTTCTCCCCTTGCTACTGGACGCAGGACCGTTTTCAGTCCAGCTTCGCGTCGTCCAGTGGCCCCGAGGCGCTTGGTCGAAGCGACCGGTGTCGACCGTCTCGGCCGCCGGAATCATGCCGGTCGTGATACGGTATGACGACTCCCTCGTCCGAAACGGTCGATCTCTCGACGCGGGCCTACGAGGAGCTCGGTTTCTCGCGATGGTGGCAACTCGTCGCCACAGCCGTGATGATGGGGCTCGTCAGTCCGTACAAATACGTCTGGACGGCGATTCAGGAGCCCCTCGCCAGGGATCTCGGGCTCTCGTTGGCCGCTCTCGGAGCGGCGTTTACGCTGTTCGTGGTGTTTCTGTCGATCTCGCAGTTCCCGGCCGGTCTGTATCGGGATCGGTTCGGACCGCGTAACCTGTCGATTCTTGCCGGCATGCTCGCGGGTGGTGGCTACGTCGGTCTCGCATACGCGACGGCGCTGTGGCACGTCTACCTGTTCTACTCGCTGGGTGCGATCGGCGTTGGGGTCGTCTACACCGTCGGGACCAACAGTGCCCTCAAATGGTTTCCTGACAAGCGAGGCTTCACCACCGGCGTCGGAACGATGATGTATGCGGGCGGAAGCGCCGTGTTCATCCCCTACGTCCGTGCGAATGCCACGGTTGATGCGTTCCCCGGTGCCGTCCAGAACATCGGCATCCTGATCTGTGTCGGCGTCGTCGCCAGTGCGGTCGTGCTTCGCGACCCCCCGACAGGGTGGATGACCGATGGGGGCGCCCGATCCGACTCGTCCACGCAGGAGACGGATCATTCCTCGACGGAAACGATCGAGATGGTAACTCGGCAATATACCTGGCGGGAGATGATTCGAACCCGACAGTTCCGTATCCTGTTCGCCATGTTCGCCGGTATCACGAGCGTCAGCTACATGCTCGCCGGAAACATCGTTCTCTTCGCCGAGAACAGCGGGATCGGGGCCGGAATCGCGACGGCGGCTGCGACGGCTCTTCCGATTGCGGACGGCCTCGGCCGGGTCGCCATCGGCGGGATCTCGGATCGATTGGGTCGCGAACGATCGATGCTCATCGCGTTTTCGGCCTGCGGGATCGGCGCTCTCCTGGTCGTGTTGAGCAGCGTCCTCGGCCTCTCGACCGCGTTTCTCGGCGCCGTCGTCTTCGCGAGCTTCTTTCAGGGAACACAGTACACCTTGGTTCCGAGTCTCATGGCCGGGTACTTCGGGGACGAACATTCCTCGGCGAACTACGCCATCGTCTATTTGATGGAGATCGGTGGCGGGGTCTTTGGCGGTATCGGCGTCGGCTGGCTAGCTCCCACCGTCGGGTGGTCGACGACCTTCGTACTGGGCGGTGTGCTGGGGATCCTTGCTGCGCTTGGAGCCGTGGGCCTTCGATCACCCTCTCACGGCTGATCGGTGCCCGATGGATCCCCCTGTTCCCTACTGATACTGGATGCCCGCCGGTTGTCTTCGTTCACGGAGCGATCCTCGATCACATCCAGTGGAAACCCCGTGATGAATTCGTTTGAGAGCATCTGATACGTGGAGGCCACAGTCCCGCTCTTCACATCCATCCCTCTCGGTCAGATACAGTCGATCACCTCACTGATGGGTCCGCGATCTCAGTCGTCGGCCGACGCTTCGAGATCGGGCTGGGGACCGAGTGGTTCCTTTGGCTTGATGGGCGAGCCCTCGCTGGGGTCGCGATCAGCGAGCGCCATACTACCCAGCACCTCGATAATCAGACGGTTCGCGAATCCGGAGGTGATCCCACCGTTGTAGGAGTTCGTGTCGCTGACGTCGTACTGCGGGGCGACCTCGACGACATCGAACCCGAAGTTGTCGGGATCAAGCTGGGTGACCGCATCCCGGACCATTTTGATAGCCAGCTTAGTATCGGGCCATGTGGGGCAAAGACGACGATTGAGAAGCGTTTTGGAATCGAACGTTCATCCGTTCGCGTGTGCCCGGATGGTGAGCGAGCGCTTGTATGGGAATGATAGAACACCCGTGGTGGCGGCGGTACTCGCTCACCGATAACGGTCCTAAACCGTCGCCTCGGGTTCGTTGCATCGTTCGGTAAGGGCACGTGATGGGTGGCGTGTAGTCGACTACCACGGCGCGTACACGCGAGAAACCCGCCCGCTTCCTCCGGGTGAGTGTCGGCGACGTAGCTGTCGATAGTGCGGCGGATCTCCGATGGGATGACGATCCCCCGTACCGGCTGCGGGAACACGGTTACCATAGCAGCGGCACTACTACACTTCTTTCGGCCCGTGATACGGTACTTGGCAACACCTTGTTGGGGAGGACAGCCCAGTCTGCTTCTCTTCGAACCCAAAAGCCGTTAGATTCGTAACAATGGGACTGAAAACGGAACTAAATGCCGACTCATCGCCGCCAACGGTTCATCCACGGCCAGACCGCCTGGATGCTCGTGACGATCGTCCTGCTTTCGCTGTTGAACTCGCTCTCCTTGGAGCTGTTTTTCGTTCTCTCGCTGATCGGGTTCTTGGTCGTCACCGAGCTCACCGCACCGTTCAACGTTACGCCCGAGTGGCGCACGCGCCTGCGCTGGATCATCGTCATCGGGCTCGCGGTCTTCGGCTATATCGTCCTCCAGCGCATTCTCGCCATCCTTCCGGAGGGGGTGTTCTAGCGTGGACGTGTCGCTGTCCGACCGCTCGCTGCCGGAGCTGATCGCCGGCGCGTACATCGTCGTCGTCATCGTCGCGCTCATCGTCGCAGCGAGCACCTCCGGGGCGGCCTTCGGCGCGTTTACCTTCTCCTGGGAGGGGACCTCCGACCTCCGAGGGGCGGCCGATGCGTCCGACGCCGACCTGCAGATCGTCACGAACACCGCCCAGTACGCGGACCAGCCCGCGAACAACTCCGTCGCGTTCGTCCTCTCGCCCGACGAGGCGTATACCGGCGAGGATCGCGAGCGCCTCCAGACGTTCGTCGAGAACGGCGGGACGCTCGTCGTCGCCGACGCGTTCGGATCCCACAGCAACGCGCTGTTGGACGACGTCGGTGCGAGCGCCCGGTTCAACGGCGACCCGCTGCGCGACGAACAGGAGTACTACCGCTCGCCGGCCCTGCCGGTGGCGACGAACGTCAGTGACCACCCCTACGTCGCCCAGAGCGAGTCGATCACTATCAACCGCGGGACGGTCGTTGAGCCCGGCGAGGCGACAGTGCTCGCGGCGAGTTCCGAGTACGGCTATCTCGACACCAACCGGAACGAAGAACTCGACGACGCGGAGACGCTCGGATCGTATCCCGTCGTCACCGCCGAGGAAGTCGGTGACGGCGAGGTGGTCGCGGTGAGCGACCCGAGCGTCTTCATCAACGCCATGCTCGAACGGCCCGGCAACGAGGCGTTCGCCGAGGGCTTGTTCGCGCTCCACGATCGGATCCTGTTCGATACCTCCCATAGCACGGACATCCCGCCGACCGCCATGGCCCTCCTGACGCTCCGTGAGTCCGCCGCCCTGCAGCTCGCACTCGGCGGCGGGCTCGTCCTGTCGATCATGACGCTGGGTCAACGGACCCTCGGCGGGCGTTCGGACGACCCCGATGCCGACGAACGCGTGGGCCTGAGCGAGCCGGAGCTGCGGCGGCTCCTGGAGGATCGGCATCCAGACTGGGAGGACGATCGCCGTGAACGGGTCATAACAACCATAATGTCTCGGAAAAAAAGGTCAGAGAATGACTGATCCCCAAGAAACGTACACCACCATTCGCGACGAGGTCCAGACCGTTCTCATCGGCAAAGAGGAGGTCGTCGAGCAACTGACGATCTCGCTGCTGACGGGCGGTCACGTCCTCCTTGAAGGGGTCCCGGGGATCGCGAAGACGACGGCCGCGAGCCTGTTCGCCCGCGCCAGCGGGCTCGATTCCTCGCGTATCCAGATGACGCCCGACCTGCTTCCCGCGGACATCACCGGGACCCACGTCTATCACGAATCGAGTGGCGAGTTCGTCCTCCAGCGCGGGCCCGTCTTTGCGAACCTCGTGCTGGCCGACGAGATCAACCGCGCGACGCCGAAAACCCAGAGCGCGCTGCTGGAAGCGATGCAGGAACGCCAGGTCACAATCGAGGGCGAGACGCTCTCGCTGCCGACGCCGTTTATGGTGATCGCCACGCAGAACCCCATCGAGATGGAAGGGACCTTCGAGCTGCCCGAGGCCCAGCGCGACCGCTTCCAGCTCAAACTCATCGTCGATCTCCCCGAGCGCGACGATGAGAGCGAACTCCTCGACCGATTCGATCAGACGCCCGATCTGAGTCCCGAGGCAATCGAACAGGTGATCGACCCCGCCGATCTGCTCGATGCTCGTGAGATGGTCGTCGACGTCCACGTGAGCGACGAGATCAAAGGCTACATTCTGGATCTGGTGGGCGAGACCCGGGACCACCCCGATACATCCCACGGGGGATCACCGCGGGCGACGCTCGCCTTTCTCAACACCTCGAAGGCACGGGCGGCGATCCACGGCCGGGACTATGTCATCCCTGACGACATCAAGGCGCTCGCCGAGCCGATCCTCACCCACCGCCTCCTGTTGACGCCGGAAGCCGAGCTGAGCGACGTGACGAGCGAGGACGTGATCGAGGAGATCGTCTCGTCAGTTGAGCCCCCGGGCAGTTCCGTTCCCGACGACCGACCGACCGTCAGCGACAACCCGATTCCCCACAACGAGTAGCTGTCCTCTCTCGAGTACTCCCGTTCTTCGACCGATAGAAGTCTATTTGAAACGATATTGTGACCATCCCCAAATCCACCATGTGAAATATACCCACTATTCACTCGAAATACGTGAATGTTGAAAAATACGAAATCAATACTTGTCCGATTCATGTACCCTATTCGCTTCTGATAACTGTGGCGTTAAATATTGAGATAACCATAAGCCGTCGCCGGTCGTGGCTAATACTAGATGTCACAAACACAGATGGGATACTGCGAGCAGTGTGAGGCGGATCGAGAGATCCGTTTTACGGTGGCATGGCAACCGAACTTCTGTGCCGTCTGTGGCGCAGAAATGGACGACTAACCTATAGTTCTCGACAGGTCACGACGTAGTTTCCGTCTTCTGTCTCCGTGACGTCGAGTTCGACCGGAGTGGTTCGTTCGGCCGCGACGGCGGTAGCGACCGTTGACGCGACCGGGTGGTCGAACCGATCCACGGGACCGTAGGCACTACCGGACACTTCGACCGAGAGTCGGCCGTTTTCGGGGTCCGTATTCGGCGTCGCACCGTCGACGAGTTCGAAGACTTCGACCAGCCCGTCGGCGAGTTGACCCGCCAGGACGTCGAGGTCACTTCCGAGGTCGCCGTTCGTCGCCGATCGCAGCTCGTCGACGAGCGCGTCGCCCGTCGGTTCGAAGGCGACCCCGCGTCCGCGATCGTCGGCGGGAAGGACGAGCACCGAGTCGAGTTCCTCGTCGTCGGGGATCGAATACTCCGTTTGCTGGGGGACGAACAGCCGGACGGCGGGATTACTGTCCGTGTCGATGGGCGTATACAGCTGCGTTTCCCCGAGCCCGAGTTCGTTCGTCAGCGACTCGTGATCGGTCGCGAGCGCCTCGTAGATCCGGCGGCCGACCGTCGCGGAGACGAACCGCTCGGGTGTGAGATAGCGGATGAGCAGCGCCGTGAACAGACCGGTCCCCCCGAGGGCGAACAGGACTGTGCTCGCGACGGGAAAGAAGAACGCTCCGACGATCGCCACCAGACCGACCAATCCGGTGCCGAAAGCGGCCCGTCGGTAGCGCGCTTGGCGTGCTTGGGCCAGTTCGCGGCGAAGGCGATCGTTTTCGGCTTCCAGCAGATCGACCCGTGCGGTGGTCACGTCCGGATCCGTCTCCGGTTCGTCGTCGGTGAGCGACTGTCCGAGGCTCATGTCGCTCCCTCCACGAGGTCGAGCGAAACGAGTTCATAGCGATGCATGCCGTAGGCGACGAGCGCGCCGACGACGACCAACGCCAGCGCGCCTATCCAGAGCGCCTCGCTCGAGACGAAGGCGATCCCGAAGACGAAGACGAACAGTCCGAAGACGAAGACCGTCATCGAGGTCACCGCGCCGCGATCGTAGAACGTCGGTATCGCCGCCACGAGCATTCCAAATAGACCGAGCTCGGCGACAGCGATTGCGAGCGTCTCAAATCCGTCGACGGTGAGCGCCACGACGAGCAGGTGACCCAGCGCGACCGCATAGATCACCGGAAGGGTCAGCCAGAGAAGGCCGATCGCGACTCCGCCGGCGATGCCGATGGGGGCGAAATCCCCGAGGAGAGCGAACCCGGCGGCCGCGATGAGGACGGCGAGAAACTCTGTCCACGAGCGCTCGGTGATCGCTCGGTTCGACTCGTCGATCATGCGACGGCCCTCCGTGCCTGCCGACCGCTCGAGCGGACGGCGGCCAGTCGATCGCTGGGGGCGATCTCGAGGGCCGAGACGCGATCCAGCCGGTCGAGCGATCGCCGGAACGCCTCGAACTCGCTGTAGCCCTCGTACGCAGCCGAGAGGTCGGCCAGTTCGTCGGATTCGAACATCACCGTCGGCGTCAGCATCACGAGGACGCGACGGCCCTGGTGGCGAGCGAGCAGTGCCGCCTCGCGGACCTCCGCGCGATGGGTGTCGTCGGTGAGGATGATCGTCCACGTCCCGCTTCCCAAGCGGCGAATGTGGGTCCTGACGGCAGCGGCCAGCGGGTCGTCCTCGACGGCCTGCGTCTCGTTCATCGTCATCGAACCGCCGTAGGGGCGAAGCCGCGTCGAGAACGGCGAGGACTCGTCGAGATTCGCCAGCTCTCGCGTCCGCGCGGTCGACCACTGGTCGCGATCGGTTCGGACCGGAGCGTCACCCGGCGTGACCGCGAGGTCATGAATTCGGGAGCGGACGGCGGCGTAGTGACCAGTCGAGTTCCGCGGTGGGAGGCGCTCGGTCACGCCCTCCCCGTCGACCGCGTAGAACCCGAGCGGATCGGTACTCCCCTGTACTTGTTCGGCGAGCGAGAGCGCGACGTGGCGGGCGTAATCGAGCTTCGTCTCGTCTTCGGGACCATCACCCATACTGCTTCGATGGTCCATCAGCAACACCGTCTTTCGGTCGGTTTCGGATTCGAACTCGCGGACGTGCGGATAGCCCATTCGAGCGGTCGATTTCCAGTCGATGATGCGGGCGGCGTCGCCGGGCATGTACTCGCGGATCTCCTCGGGGTCCATACCCGATTCGAGGGGATCCGACTCGTGTTCGCCGAACGCCCGGCGGATGCGCTCACCACCTTTGCCGACGTGGACGTTTCGCGGCCCGCGTGGCTCGACCGTGACCGTCGGCGTCGCGCCCCCCATGAGGGTCTCCTCGAACAGTCCGAGTGGATCGCGCGCGCTGATCGTCGCCGGATCGAACTCGAAGGTTCCGGCGATCGGCCAGCTGATGTCGACGACCCGCTCCGACACCCGTTCGTCCGGCCCGAGGGTAAGTTCCGACTCGCCCTCGACGCTCGCTCCGACCGGGATGCCCGGTTCGAGCGCGATTCCTAATGGGGTCTGTTGAGTGAGGGTAGCGCGAAAAGCAAGCGGTGTGGGACGCTCGGCGACGACGCGATCGCGCGCGAGGGTCTGGTCGATCGAAAGTGCGGCCATCGTCTCACCGAGCGCCCGCGCGAAGGCGTACTGGCGGGCGATCAGCCACGCGCCGATCATCGCCGCGCCGACGACGAGTACCGGCCGCGCAAGAGCAACGCCGCCGGCCGCGAACGCCGTCGCCAGCGCGACGACCGCCCAGAACTGCCGGGTAACATGCATACTTCTGTAGTATTTCGAGAGGTAATTGAACCTACCGACGAGAGATTTTTATCCTTCGCTGTCAGATGCGGGAGTACGTGTCTTCCAATCGCCGCCTCCTGACGCTGGTCGTCCTCGGGCTCTGTGTCTCGCTTGTCGCCGTTGGCGGCGTTGCGCCCACCGATGTGGCCGCACAGAACGCGACTACGAACGAAACGGGGGCGGATGCACCACACACCAATCCCGACGAGGCCAGCGAGGACGGCGACAGCGAGCGTGTCGCCAATTGGCTCCAGCAGCGACTCGGGAGTTCACTCGGCGAGAGCTCAGTACAACTCAGTGAGGGCCAGTACGACCAAGCGCGCGAGACGCTCGGTGACGACTACAACGGCTATCTCACCCAGTACGCCGAGATGGTGGGCGAGGACAATGCCACGGAGTTCGAGCAAGCCCAAACCAATCAGACCGAACTGATCAACGCGACCGAGGAGTACAACCAGACCTACACGGAGTATCAGGACGCACAGGCGGCGGGTGACGACGAACGCGCGCGCGAGCTCGCCCGCGATCTGAACGATCTCTCCGAGGACGTCGAAGAGAACAGTCAAGCGGTCCAGCAACGCCAGCAGACGATCGAGGAGGAAACCGGAACCGACACGTCCGATACGCGCGCGACAGTCGAGGACGTCAGCTCGAACGTCGCAACGACCCAACAAGAGGTTCGCAACACCGAGTTCGTCGTGACCGAACTGACCGTCGAGACGGACTCCAGGACGGCCTCCTTTGGGGATCCGATGACGATCGACGGCACGATCACGACGACGGCCGGGCAGCCGGTCGCGAACGAACCGATCGTCCTCGAGATCAACGAGCAGACGATCGAGACGACGACCGACTCGACCGGGTCATTCTCGGTCGAGTACCGACCGACGACCGAATCGCTCGACCTGACCGAACTCGAGATTGGCTACACGCCCCAGGCCCAATCCGAGTACGCCGAGGCCGAAACGAGCGTTCCCGTCCGCATCGAACAGACACAATCGTCGATTGACATCACCAACGCGACCGAGAGCGTCGCGTACGGCGAGGAGTTCACCGTTACCGGAACCGTCGAGGCCGCCACCGTCGGCATCGAGGGCGTGCCGGTCGCCGTGTTCGCTGACGGGAATCGGATCGGCGAAACAACCACCGACGAGAACGGCAGCTTCGAATCCACGACGACCCTTCCCGCAGACATCCGCGCAGACGACATCGAGGTCCGGGCGAGCACCGCACTCAACGAGCAGGCACTCGCCAGCGCCGAGACGACCACCGTGGCGACGGTCTCCGAAACCCAGAGCGAACTCGAGGTGGCGGCCAACCACACCGACGACTCGATCTACGTCCAAGGGGCGCTCAGCACTAACGATGGCACGCCTATTGCCGGCGAAGTCGTCACGCTCGACTTTGCCGGTCAGAGCACGACCATCGAGACCGCGGGAGACGGGAGTTTCGAGACGCTCGTCGACGTGCCCGAGACCGCGGGCGCGTTCGTCACGGTCGAGGCGACGTACGCCGAGGACGACAGTAATCTCGGCGAAAGTACGGCGTCGACCGACGTCCAGGTCGGGGAGGTGACGTTGCTCACGCAGCTCAGTGAGGTGCTCGGAATTGGCTGGCTCGATACGAGCCTGTCAGGGCTCGAAACCCAACACTGGCTCACGTTCGCAGGATCCGTTCTCCTGGGACTGACTGGGGCGTACTTCCTGCTTGGCCGACGCGGTGAGACGACGGACAGCCCGGACCTGAGTGGTGATGACGCCACGAATACAGGCGCATCGAGCCAGCAAGACGCGGCGACGCTTCGGGCAACGTTACTGTCGTCCGCACGTGATCTGGCCCAGTCCGGCGATCCGAACCGAGCCGTCGAACGCGCGTACGTCGCGATCCGGCAGGACGACAGCGACGAAAGCCGGACGGCGACACACTGGGAGTTCTATCAGTCCCATCAGGACGGGTTCGCCGCCGAGCAGATCGATGCGCTCCGCTCGCTCACCCAGCGTTTCGAACAGGCGGCCTTTTCGGCACTCGGCGTCTCCTCGGACGACGCGGACGCGGCGGTCGACGAGGCGGAGACGATCATCGACGAGTAACGTTCCGATCGGACTCGGTCGAGCCGAGCCGTGCTGTCCTCTTCCTTTGGTTGATCAGAACCCGGATTTCGTATCGACCGATTTTTTTACGACCGAAACGAAAGTAGCGATAATGCAATCGGATCGGGGCTGGTGGTTGATTTTGCCGCGGCCAGTCCGCCGGCTTCCAGCCGATCTCGCGGCCGTGATCGTCCTGACGCTGCTGACGGTGCTTGCGGTGTTCCTGCCGATCGTTCGCGAGACGTCCCTTCGCGTTCTCTTCGGATTGCCGTTCGTGCTCTTCCTTCCCGGCTACGCGTTCATCGCCGCGTTGTTCCCCGAACGAGGGAGTGTACCGACCGACGAAGAAACCGTAAGCAGGGGTGGAGGGATCGATCCGATCGAGCGGGTCGCGCTCGCCTTCGGGACCAGTATCGCGATCGTCCCCCTGCTGGGATTGATTTTGAACTTCACGCCATGGGGACTCCGGCTGACACCGATCGTTCTGAGCGTAAGCGCGTTCACGATCGGGTGTACTATCGTAGGCGCTGTTCGACGATGGGAGTTAGAGCCCGAGAAGCAATTCTCGGTGCCGTATCAGGAGTGGCTCGTCGCTGGGCGTGCGGAGCTCTTCGAACCTGACGATCGAATCGATGCTGCACTGACCGTGGGGCTCGTTTTGGCGTTGTTGCTCGCGGTCGGCAGTGTGGGTTTTGCCGTCGCCTACCCACAGCCCGGCGAATCGTTCTCCGAGTTCTATCTGCTGACTGAGAACGAAGACGGCGACCGCGTCGCTGATAACTACCCGGAGGAGTTTGTACAGGGCGAGCCCCAGTCGCTGATCGTCGGGATCGGGAACAACGAACACGAGACGGTTGACTATTCAGTGGTGGTCCAGCTCGAACGGGTCGAAGGGGAGGGCAACCAATCCGAGGTGGTCGAACGCGAGGAGCTCGACCGGTTCGGAACGACCCTTGAACACAACGAAACCTATCAGGAGTCCCAGACGGTGACGCCGACGATGGCCGGTGAGGAACTCCGGCTGAACTTCTTGCTGTATACGGGAGAGATACCCGCTCAACCGACCCGCGAGAACGCCTATCGGGAGACCCATCTCTGGATTGACGTCGAGTAAACCCCCGCTCTACTCGGACTCGACGTTGCAGGATCTGGTGAGTCCTCTGGACTAGTATGGTTTGACTGTCCATGATGCACTCATCGAGAAGTGTCAACTATTTCTAATTATCTCTAGCTTGTCCTGTATTTCTTTGTCACCCATCGTTCGTTTTCTTTTTGGTCAGTAATCATGCAAAATCCAAATAATCCGACAGTGTATTATTATTTGTATAAGAAGCAATCAAATATCTGTAAAATAGATGTGGACTATGTGAACGAAATGGATTAACTATCTTCCATTCATTACGAAGATAGTGTACTTCTGCGGACATTTATTGTCTTCCCGATTCTGGGATGAAGGAGGGGAATGACTGATACTCAACACTCCGAGTCAGCAGAGCAGGCATCTACCCAATCGGAGGTCTTTCTATCAAGTGCGCAGGAATCGGTTGTGGACGGGACGCGAACAGTTGATAGCTCTTCCGAGACATTTGACATTAATACTGAGGAATTATTCGAGACCCTCGAAGCCGACGTGGAGTGGGAGGATACGTACGTTCTCGTCGGTATCCCGGCGTACAACGCCGCGGACTCGATCGGCCGGGTCGTCAAGAAGGTCAAAGCCTTCGCTGATCACGTACTCGTCGTTGACGATGGAAGCGCCGATGCAACGGCCAAACAAGCACGCGAGGCCGGTGCAGAGGTCGTTTCCCACAAACGCAATCGCGGGTACGGTGGGGCACTCCAGACTATCTTCCGGCAGGCCAACGACCATGGCACGGATCTTCTGGTCACACTTGATGCCGACGAACAACACGATCCACGGACTATTCCACGACTAATCGAAGCTACGACCACCTCCACCGCTGATATCGTCATCGGAAGTCGGTATACGGACGACGCCGCCACGGACCTGCCGTTCGTTCGGTCGATCGGGTTGGGGATCGTGAATCTCCTCACGAACTGGAGTATGGGACGACTTTCGCCCCACAACTGGATCTTAGATACGCAGAGCGGTTTTCGGGCGTACAGTAGCGAGGCCATCGAGTCGCTTGCCTTCACCGATCGGATCGGCGATGGGATGTGGGCGAGCACCAATATCCTCTATCACGCCCAACAGGAGGGGTTTGACTTTACAGAGGTCGGGACCACTATTCGCTACGATGTCGAGCAGGGGAGTACGGAAGGGGCACTCTCACACGGATTCGGGTTGGTGAAGAACATCTCCCGATTCGCCCAACGAACCCACCCGCTCTTGTTGCTCGGCGTACCGGGCGTTCTCTGTGCGATTATCGGGATCTTCGTCGCCATCCTCTCACTCCAATTCGTCCTCCTATCGCAGTTCTCACTGGCGTTAGTCGCGTACGTGGTCTCCTCGGCTGGTCTGTTGCTCTTTGGGTTCTCGCTCATGTTTTTGGGAGTGTTGTTACATGCCTTCAACATCCATCCGTTCTTCGACGAGTAGTCCCACCAGACCGTATCTCTAATAGAGTATCTTTGATATATCTGAGATGAGTCGAAGAGATATCAGAGCGCCAGCTACGGGTGTAGCGTTCGGAAAATCGGAGTCGATAGCTAGTCGCCGTGAGGCGACAGCTGAAATCCGGTATTAATTGCGGACGACGTTCGTCGCGCGGGGGCCCTTAGGGGCTTGTTCGATGCCAAATTCGATTTCCTGCCCTTCTTCGAGGTCCGGGCCGCCAACGTCCTCCATGTGGAAGAAAACGTCATCGTCCGCATCCTCAGTGGAAATAAATCCGTAACCGCCAGTATCGTTGAAGAAATCAACTTTTCCGTTTGCCATTGCAAACAAATGTACACCCGAGAGGGAGATAACACTTGCGAGGGTCGCGGTATCATACCCTCTTCGATTTCGTATCGTGGTAGATGGGCGCTCGTTCCAGAAAACGCCTCTCAGTATTCACTCCTCCGTGTTCATTGGTACGACGTTATTCGCGCCACAGTCCGGGCATTCCTCGTCGTAGATATTGAACCGCGACTCACACGTCCGGCATCGATAGGACGCGTTCTCTTCGGCGCTTTCCTGCGCAGTCTGCTTGAACTGCTCGACCTCTCGTCCGATCTTTTCGAAGAATCCCATCAGTTTGCTACTACGTGGTGGGCGAGCGGGATAAGCGTTCACCAGACCACGAGTAGATCTACACGCTCTCCTCACGCGTTCCCTGACATCTGAACTGGGTCGGTGCCTTCTCGTTGTCGTCAAGCGACTGTGAATCGAGCCCGACGAGCCTCACGTCCGATTGCATCTCGGGGTGTCGTCCACGATGTCGGTCACAGTATCTCACTCGCAGAACGTGGTATACGGAACCGTCACTCGGCGTTCAGCTGTGTATATTCGCCGATGAGCGCGCCGTCGAGATTCACCGACCGCACCTCTGCCTCGTGATCGATGATCGAGTGATCGATATCGCTGTCCTCGACACGGGCACTCCCGAAGATGACCGAGTGGTCGACCGTCGCGTTCTGCAGTACTGCGTTCCCGAGGATATGGGCGTTCGTCCCCAGTTCCGTGTTCTCGACGATCGCATCGTCCGCCACGTAGCTCTCGCCATTCATCTGCCACTCGAGGGCCTCGAGGTAGCTCTCGGCGGTCCCGATGTCGAACCACGCCTCGTCGAACGTGTAGGCGTACACCGGCTGATCCTCGTGGAGCCACTGGATGAACCAGCCCGGTTCGTCGGGGTTGTTGCCCGCCTCGAGATACTCGTCCAATCGGTCCAGGGTTGCGGCCGGGAACGCATAGCAGGCGATCGAGACGAGGGTGCTTTTGGGGTCGTCGGGCTTCTCCTGGAACGCCGTGACCCGGTCGCCCTCGAGGTCGACGAGCCCGTAGGATTTCGCCTGTTCGCGGCTCTCGACGTCGTAGGCCGCAAGCGTCGGCTCGCCGTTCGCCTCGAATGTATCGAGGAAGTCACTCAGGTCGAAGCTGATGACGTTGTCCCCGGCGACGATCAGGGTGTCCTCGTCGACCTCCTCGCGATCGACGAGCTCAGCCAGCGCGCCGACCACGCCCAGTTTCTCGTCTTCCCGTGTGGTGCCCTCGATCGACAGCGTCGGTTTCTCGAACCGGCTCTCGGCGAGGTACTCCCGGAAGTCCGTCTCGAAACACTCGTTCGTGCTCACGAAGACCTCCGAAATTCGTTCGTCAGCCTCGAGACCGGCGAAGATCCGATCGATGACCGTCGTCTCGCCCATCGGTAGGAACATCTTGGGACGCTCCTTCGTAATGGGCCAGAGCCGTGTCGCATATCCTCCCGCGAGTACGATTGCCTTCATCTCTCTATTCTCTCTTTCAGTAGGCTTGTATATATGATTTTACCTCAAAGTTCTCTATATCGATACTATGGCATTGATTATCATAATTATTCGAACGACGAATATCGGTCGGTTTTTGAGAGCTGCTCAGAGAACCCCTAGTAATGAGTCGAGGACGCTTTCTTCGGTCGGTTTTTTCTCAATCACGCCGGACGGTTTGTTCCGATCTCGCGGCGGTGATTGGAACCGTCGCCGCGATCGGATGGCCTCGCTCGCAGAACCGGGTGCGACGACGACCGGAGCGCTGTGAGAAAACGGAGCTTCGGTGGTGAACGCAGTAGTCAAGCCGCCGACGTGGGGCGGGCCGGTGGTCGCACTCTGTTGTGTGCTGGCGAGCATCTGTGTGACGGTCTGGTTTCTGCCCTCGCAGATCGGCTACCTGCTGTCGGGTGGCATGCTGCTTGTCGCGATCGGCTATGGCGTGCTGACAGGGGTGTCCATCCGGACGGATCGCGTCTTTTTGGTCCTGTTCGGGCTGTACTGGCTGGCCCTCGCCGGGAACTACTACGTGACGCGAACCGACCCACTGCTGTTGTACGTCCTCGTCACCCCGATCGCAGTCGGAGCGACCGTGGTCGTTCTGCCGGCTCTGATCGCGGACGACCGACTGGTGTTCGCGAAGCTACTTACCGGGGTGAGTCTCCTGCTTACGTTTGTGGGGCTTGGGATGCTCGCGATGGAGACGCGGACCGACGAGCAGCTGTTCGCGTACGTGGCTGGCCCAGTGCTAGGCTACGAGGGCTATCGGATCACTTCCGTGTTCAGCTACTGGAACACGTACGGCTTCCTGATGATGGTCGGATTCTTGAGTTCCCTGTACGTGTATCTGGAGGAACGGGGCGTGCTGTGGGCGCTGTCTCTTCTGATCGCGTTCGCCGGGCTCGTACTCAGTAACGGGGAGGCTGCCTACGTTGGTGCCGGTGCCGGAGGGATTGTTATGGCTGCCGGGTACAGTTTCTCTGTCTTTCTCGGATTCTTGCTTCTGGGGATTGCTAGTACGGGTACGATGGTCCGGACCGGCCAGCTGCAGGCGCTGTTCGATTCCGGACTGTCAGGGCGATTATCCCTGTGGGAGGGGACCGTTCGTCGGCTCCTAGATGACCCCTACGTCGGGATCGGCTTCGAGAATCCCGGCGCCGAGATCATGCCGTATAGCGACTGGAAGACTGGTGTTGGCCCCCACAACGCCTACCTACATATTCTCCTCAATACCGGTATCATCGCCGGGTCGATCTACCTCGTCGCCCTTGCCTACGGTGCGCTCCGGTCGATGTGGTCCCTGACGACGACCTGGGACTTCTACGTCGTCGGAGTTCTAATCGCGATTCTGGTCCATATCGTCTTCGAGTCGGTCACGCTTGGTGGATTGAGCATGACGTCCGTGTTCTTCGGCCTGTTTCTCGGCCTCAGTCTGTATAATTATCCTCCGACTATTCATTAGTATAGATAATGATATATATTCCACTAATTACCACATACCTATTGATACGTTTATACAGAAACATTTTTATGCAATGTAGTATATGTCTTCCATAGGACAGAGCTTCGGACAAAAATAAGCTGATTGACAGCAGGTGGGAATTGCTGATACCCTCTTCTTGAAGGTAATATCCGGTGCCCCGGCCTGCTGATCTCTTGCACCCACTACTATAAATGTCAACAAAAAACCAACAAACGACCCAGAGCGGCTACGAACAGTCGGTCTCTGAGCAGGAACGCGGGCAGGAACTCCTTCTCAGAGCGGATAGTGCGACCACTCCTCGACTTAGCGTCGTCATGCCGACGCTCAACGAGGAGGAAGGAATCACCGAGTGCATCGATCGCATCAGGACCGCGATCCACGAGCTGGGCATTCCCAGCGAGATCATCGTCAGCGACAGCTCGACCGACCGCACCCCCGAGATCGCCCGCGAGATGGGGGCGATCGTGGTGACGCCCGACGAGCCGGGCTATGGCTACGCGTACCGGTACGCCTTCGAGCACGCCCGTGGGGAGTACATCGTGATCGGCGACGCCGACACGACCTACGACTTCGAGGACATTCCGCGATTGCTCGACCATCTGCAAGAGGAGGACGCGGACATGGTCATGGGCAGTCGCCTCGGCGGTGAGATCAAACCCGGTGCGATGCCCGCGCTGCACCAGTACGTTGGCAATCCGGCGTTGACGAAGTTCCTGAACACGTTCTATGGCGCTGGTGTGAGTGACGCCCACAGTGGGTTCCGGATCATCCGGAGTGACTCGTTGGAGGCGCTCGATCTGAAGACCAATGGGATGGAGTTTGCCAGCGAAATGATCATGGAGGCCGGGGCTAGTGACATGAAGATCGTCGAGGTGCCCATTACGTATCACGAGCGCGAGGGTGAGGCGAACCTCGAGAGCTTTACCGACGGGTGGCGCCACGTCCGGTTTATGCTCGAGAACGCCCCTGGGTACCTGTTCTCGGTACCGGGGATCGTGCTGACTGCCATCGGGATGCTGGTGATGGGGCTTTCGACGTTCGGGGTGCCGATCAGTGGTGTCGCCCCTGGTGTGCATTCGATGATTGCCGGCAGCCTGCTGACGATCGTTGGTTACCAAGTGATCAGTCTGGGTGTGTTCGCCGCGGTGACGAGCGACCCGATCCAGAAACCCACGGACCCGATCACGACGTGGGCCGTTGAGAACATCGGACTAGAGTACGGAGCAGGAGCCGGAGCGGTGATCTTCGGGCTCGGGGCGATCGGTGCGCTCTTGCTTATTGGACAGTGGGCCGCCTCCGGATTCTCGACGTTGACCTTTACAACGTTGTCGCTTGCTTCGTTTACGGCGATCGTGATCGGGACCCAGACCGTGTTCTCGTCGTTCTTCTTGAGCGCGGTCAATCAGTAGTTCGGTCGATCTGTTTTTCGACTGAGGAGTTGGTCGTCGGCATATTTCGTGTTACCCACGATTGTAGTCCGCGAAGTCCTGTCTCCATACTGGGTCACGTTGCACTGGCATTCTAGACTACCACCACTCCCACGTAGTGGTGAGTCGCGAATATTCTTTCTGAAGACGGTTATACCGCATTCTCACTCAAGAACGGCGCCGCATACAACGACGAGGTCACGATCGAAGGGCGTACTCGACAAGCCGCCGTAGTGTAAGCGACAAACACGCTCGCTACTGATCAGTAATCGTATAGGGGGATCAGGTTCGGCGTCGCGACTCGGTGTTGTCCGCTACTAGAGTTGGGACGGCGTTCGTGGGAGGACATTTGAGCTGCTTGAGCGGAGAGGTGAGGACAGGACAGATTAGGGAATTCGCTCCTCGATCGCATCACCCAGTAGCGCGGATGCAGAGCCCAGCGAGAGCAGTTGCCAGCCTTCCTCGACGAACTCGGATTCGTCGTTCGAGCCCACCCAGTAGCCCGGCACGATGTCGTTCTCTTGGGACGCTCTGAGCACGCGATCGACGGCGTTCTTGAACTCTGTCGAATCAGGACTCACGCCCATGAAGTTCGAGAGGTCGTTCGGGCCGACGAGCAACGAGTCGATTCCGTCGATCGCCGCCACTTCTTCGATCTGCTCGATGATCTCCGGTGTTTCGACCTGTTCGACTTCCTTTGGATCCCCGGCGGGGATCCGGACAAGGCCGGCGGTGTCGTCGGGGAACGTCGCCATCTTGTGGCGGATCTCCTCGATCCAGATGGCGCCGTGCTCGCCGTCGACCCACACCCAGTCGGTCGTCGGATGTTGCGAGACGATTGCCGCAGAGTCGATGCCCTGCATCGGGTCCGAGATCTCGTAGAGAGGGTTGCCGCTCTCGAGTTTTTCGGAGAAACTCCTACCCGTGTCGTGTGCGTGTTGACGATCTTCCCTTTTGAGAATTATATTGACACTTTCGCGATTTCGTGTAGTCCGGGTTGCTTGATCGGATACTCAATGGGACAGTGAGATTGCGAGACTGGGCTGTTGTCTGTGGCTTGTAGTGTCCGTAGTTTGGCCACAGTGCTTGGTGATGATCAGAAACGTGTGGATCGCTCGACCACGATCCAGCGTCAATGACGCTTTCTACGAACGACTCGTGTGCGTTGGGCTACTCGATCGACGAGGGGGCGACGACGTCGATCCCGTACTTGCCCTCAGTCACGGAGTCCCGCACGCCCTCCAGATCGGCGCTGATCGAGAGGGCGACCATCATGTGGAGGCGGGCCTTCCATGCGTTGAGGTCCTCCATGATGACGATCGGACTCTCCTCGTCGATGAGTCGGAGCGGTCCGTCGTGAACGCGTGTGGAGCGGGCGACCGGAATGCCGGCTTCAAGTGCTTCCTGACTCGCCTCGGTGATCGACGGTGAGGTCCCACCCCACCAGCCCGTCGCTTGGACGAGGATACCGTCGACGTCGTACTTACCCGCGCTCGCTTGTTCGATCAGATAGGCGTCGGCCCCGGCGCCGGTGGTGACGATCGGCACGACCATATCACAGGTCGCATCCAGATCGGCGTTCGCGAGGTTCGACGAGTAGCTCCCTGGTTCGCGGTACAAGACGAGCTGCTCGTCGGTGAAGACGGCGATCGGTCCTGCCGCGCCGGATTCGAACGTATCGACCTTCGTAGTGTGTGTTTTCGTCACGTCGCGTGCCGCATGGATCGTCTCGTTCAGGACGACGTAGACGCCGCTTGGTTCGTCTTTCAGGTGGAACTCCTCACGGGTGATCATTCGGGCCGCGGTCAGTAGGTTCGAGGGACCGTCGGCGCTCACGGCGTCTGCGGCGCGCATCGCTCCGACAAACGCGACGGGAATGTCGAGATCTAACACGAGATCGTTGAAGTAGGCGTCCTCCTCGATCGCGTCCGTGCCATGTGTGACGATCACGCCGGCCGCGCCGTCGGCTTCGGCCCGCTTGGCCGCTTTGGCCACGCCGACGTAGTCCTCTACGAGCAGACTCGAGCTCCCTTTCTGGGCGACGCGGTCGACCTCGATATCAATGAAGTAATCCAGGACCGGCACGGCCTCAACGATCGCGTCAGCCTCCTCGGAGACGGAGTAGCCCGAGCCTTCGGCCGCCTCTTCCGTGCTTGCGATCGTCCCGCCGGTCGTGACGAGCCTGACCAGTGGTCGGTCGCTTTTATCGGGTAGTTCGACGTCGGCGAGTAGCTCCTCTGTGGAGTCGGCGGCGGCCGTACCGGCCATCAGCCCTGCACTTCCGGCGGCGCCAGTGAGCTTGAGGAACGATCTCCTATTTGGCATAAAACTTCCAGATTCGCTAGTATCTGTTTTACTTTTTGTCTGAGTACGTTTTTTCATTCGGCAGATCGAGACAAACAGGGTGTTAGAATAAAACCTCGGTATGGGGCAAAACTGGGGAGTGGGGGTTGGTGTGGGGATTGTTCAACACCCAGGTCCGTCATTGGAGTTCAGACCGTGTTCTCGTCGCTTTTCTCTGGTCTCGGTTGAGTAAGAGGACGTTCTCTAAGCGGGTTGTCTACGGTATATCACCTATCTGGTAGAGTCTTGCTCGCGTACTCTCTGACTATCTCTACGGGGATGTAGCCCGCCGTGACGTTCAATGAGAGGAAAATAATGAATCCGAGTGGCGGGAAGACAAGCAGGGAGACTAACGGCGAGAGGTTAACGAGCGAGACGATCGCGATGAATACGGCGAAGAACGCGATCTGCACTCCAATCAGTTTGACCGCCCAGCTGAGGGGGACGACTTCGAGTGGGGAACGCCTCCATAGGAGGACGTTCCCGACGAAGATCGCGACATACGAGACACCCGTTCCGATCCCCGCCCCTATGATACCATACTCAGGGATCAAAAGGAGATTCAAGACGAGATTGACTACCAGCCCGAGCACGGTGATAAATTCCGATTCGCGAACCCAACCTGTTGCGTGTAACACTGGTGTGACCACCCGTGTTGTCCCCAAAAAGAACGTCCCGACGAGGAGGATCTGCAGCGTGGTTGATGACTCTACGTAGTTGGGCCCGAAGTAGACGCTGAGGAACGGTTCCGCGAGGGCGAACAAACCGATTCCAAACAGCGATAGTGACAGGACAGCGTATTTAACACCTTCCTGTAGATTTCTGTTGATCGTGTCCGTCCTATCGTTTGACCACAGATGTGCCGTATGCTGTAAGAACGCTGCCTGGATTACTGATGGAACGAACCAGATCATCTCTGCAGGAACGATCGCGCTCTGATAAAGTGCGGCCGCGTTCTGTCCATTGAAGAACTCGACGAGGAGGATATCGGTTCTATACAACAGTAGTGCGCTCACACCGCCGATAAGCTGGTAGCCGCCGAACGAGACAATCTCGCGCCCATATTTGGAAACGTCGTCTCTCGATGGAAGATTGAACGGGATCCTACTGCTCAGTACAACTAAACCGATTACACTGAGAAGGACGAATGAGAGCGTATAGCCCACGAATACACCGACAACCCCGTATCCGACGTACGCGAGTAGTAGTGCAGCTGCGCTGTAAATCAACTGACGGCTGATATTTAGTATCTCGGCGATCGATTCGCGCTGCACACCGTAGAACGCGGATCTGACGACAGCATACACGTTTCCAAAGAACACGACAATAATGATGGCCCAAATGTAAGGGACATACGTTGAGGGAACGATTCCCAATTCGGCCGAGAGGGATATTGCGGCAATCGTCAGCGCCGCGTAGACGACGCTGATCAGTAACGATACAGAGACGACCTTTGATACCCGCTGTCGGTCGTCTTTCCCATCACCAACTACCTTTCTGGTTGCATCGAAGAGCCCGCCTTTCGCGATAAGCGTGACAATGCTGAACCCTGCCATTATCGTCGCAAATAACCCGTACTGTGACTGTGAGATAATTCGTACGAGAATTGGTGTAAAGAGAATTCCGACGAGTAGCGTCAGAACACGTCCCGAAAGGATAGAAGCGATCGACCGCAGTAACGATGGCATAATGTGATGGTTGTCGCCCTGCCCGAAACTTAGTTCAAATGATTTGGTGTTAATTATATATTGAATCGGTGATCTAAACACTGAATCACTCTGCAGCCTCGAATAGCAGATCGAAGTTCTCTCTCGCAGCTGTCCGAAGCCGGTCAACGCCCGATGGTGAGACGAACTCGATCTTAATGTCTTTATGTGGCTTGTAGTACGGTAGATCGAGACGCTCTGCGACCTCTTCGACTTTCGGCTCATATGCTAACGGCAGGATGGGCTTCCTACAAATCGACGCGAAGACAAGCGAGTGGTATCGTGTGGCGACCATTCGTTCGACGTTTGAAACCCGCTTAAGCGTCTTCTCGACGGAGAACGTATACGGCCAGATCGGGATATCAAGGTATTTCTGTGCGAACTTCTCGTCTTTCGGCGTGAACGGGATGAATACTGGATTATCAACAAATTTGCATATTCGTTTTATATTCTCGATATACCGCTCGGTCGCGTTCTCTAAATCGGTGTAGCCAAAGTGGTCTCTCAGTGCACTTTCCGACATATCCTCTTTTTCTCCGAAGTATGGTCGGAAGTTTATCCCTGTTCGATCTGAGGTCGGCTCTTGGGGATCATCGTAGAGCCAAACAGGACATGCTGTGACAGTGACGTCCGTGTCACAGACGGCTTCGATGTTCGATTTCGACCATTCGTCACGAACCGTGATTAGGTCCAATTCCGGGAGTACGCGCGACGCCAGATCGCGCCCCTCCGGTGACTGGAAGCCGGGGACACCGACACCGATGGCGAACGCCTTTTTACCGCCAGTTGCGTACGCCAGACGCGTTTTGAGATGCTCCGTGCCGTACCAGTCGTGCAGGACACCGCCGCCACCGAGGACCCTATTCGGCGCATTACTGCTCTCTGTCGTGTGGTTAAACATCTCGACGCTTCTCCCTCTTGCCTGTATCTCTTCATAGAAGCGTTCTCCCAGAGCTTTATCTCCGATGTTACCCGTCCCATAACTGCCCTGTATACCGAAGTCATGCGATCTTCGCAGCCGAATTTGCGTGCTGATTTCGTCCATCGCTTCGGCGGGATTCCTTAATCCGTACGATAAGTCACTAATTGAATACATGATGTATGTGATTTCTCTACTTCACTTGATTGTTTGGCTTCGCGAGACCGCTGTCCACGTAGCTGCGCCGACCTTGGATCGCAAAAAACGAACTCTTCGTTCAGAGCCCATCAACGCGTGATTATCTCCTTGAACACTCGCTCTAGCTTGTCGACCGCCTTTTCTGGGGTGAGGTTTTCTCTGACGTGTTCCCTACCTGCTGTTGCAAGCTCGTCGCGGTACTCAGTGTCTTTGAGCAACGTTTTAACCGCGTCAGCCGTTGCACCCGGATCTCTCGGCGGTGTCAGCAGCCCAGTCTCCCCATCGGTGATGAGTTCTGGAACAGCCGAAACGGTCGTTGAGACACAAGCCGTGTTCATCGTCATAGCCTCTTTGAGGACAACTGGTGCAGCGTCACGGTCACCGTTTTCGGCTATTATGCAGGGCAGTAGGAAAATCGCGGCCTCGTCATATTCTTTCGATAGTTGGTCGTCAGATATTTGCTGTAGGATTTCGATATTTTTTTCTATACCGTATTCCCGTATCAGGCTGCGAATTTTCGGCTCTATATTCCCCTCTCCGACGATATGGTATTCTACGTCGGGATACTCCTCTACTACCTTCGCTATGGCTTCGATTGAGTATGAATACCCTTTCTTTTCGGCGAACCGTCCAACGGTCAATACCCTATTTGGGACAGTCCCCCCCGTTGGCTCCCTGTTTCCAAGCTGTGAAACCGCTGGAACGACGTTGATAGACGTGTCTGGTAGGTAGTGTTCTTCGATGTATCGTTTGTTATACTCAGTAGGCGAGATGATATGATTAACGCTGTTAAACAGTATCTCTAGGGCGTCGTAGTCCGGATCGGCGAACAGCCCGAATGCATGGGGTACGACCGAAATCGGGATCTCGTGCTTTCGAGCGACGTAGACAAGAGGGAGCCGACGTACGTTCGTAAAGTGGGCGTGGATGAGATCAGGGTGGAATTCTAACTTGGTGAGAAAATTCTCGAACTCTGATAGTAGATGTGCGTTGAAGAACTTACTTGGCACGTTCAGTGAACTCTCTCCAAATCGGTAAAATGACGGGTTTGAAAAGCTCTGGAGCACGTTTTTTGCACACTGATATGTCAGTTGAGGGGGTCCCGCGTGGTACACCGGAAGATTGAGATTATCGATTTCCTTGTGGGTAGTCTCTTCCATCGGGTCTGTATGTGCAAAAACTACAACGTTGTGGCCGCGCGATTTGAGTTCGTAGATTTCGTTTAGAATGAATGACTCTGACAGCTTCGGGAACCTGAACGCGGAGTATACGATGTTCATAGATGTTTGCACTTACTTATCCTCAATATTCTATGCATATCTGTTCATCTCGCTTTTGTGTATAAATCCATACCTGTGGCAATCTATATGAAATTGTACTTTATAGATCAGGTTTCTCCCTCTTTCTCCAGCGATAAGAGTCGCTGTAAGTGGGAAGATATCCACTATTTTCCACTCTGGGCTGTTTTTTTCCTCGTTAATAACTACCGATACTGCCTGCTGTGTTTTTCCTTGTTCTATCCTTTCACACGCTTTCGATCGGTATATTATCGCTAGTCGTCTCTCACTAAATTTCTTGATGTAATCTTCTCCGAAATAGTCGATCATGTCCTCCCCGTGCTCGTTGAGAAACATCTGTAGACCATCAAACCTCCCACAATAGTCATCCCCAATCTGATCATGCCTTCCGGTATTTTTAATCACCAGTCGCTCATCAACGTACGCGACGACTGAATCTTTTGCCATCCTGACCAGCATATCGTACTCTTGAAAGCTCGGGAAATTGGGGTTAAATCCTCCTGATTCCTCAATACAGCTCTGTTTAATCAAGAGTTGAGATGTCATAATGTTCATCCAGCCTGATAATAGATCCTTGTGGATGTCTCCCTCCCGGAGATCGTGGGGCTTTAATAGCAACTGAGATGAGGAACTCAATCCCTTGAGATAATCACAGTAGACAATGTCTATGTCCTTGTCCGATGCCTCTATTTTGTTTACCTGTTTTTCGATCTTATCAAGACGCCATTCATCATCGGAGTCGAGAAATGCGATATAATCACCTTCTGCGTGCTCTATACCCGTATTCCTTGCTACACTGCCTCCTTTATTATTTTCATGCCGTATATATATTATATTTTTGCAGTCAAAAGAATTCACGACTTCTTTTATATCTTCTTCAGATCCATCATCGACAATTATTATCTCTATGTTCTTATATGTCTGACTATTAACGCTATCTATCGCATTTGATAATAAACATCTTCTATTATATGTAGGTATTATTACACTTACGGGGCCCGACATATTTTATTAAGTCATATTTTGATGGTGTTATAAATGTTGTTTTCTCCCAGCGTTTTGGACTTCGTGAAACTAGTCATCCGATATAGCCAGTCGTCTTTACTAACCAGTCAGAGACTGGTGATGGGACGCACTGTAGGAGTGGGATTACTTGTCCGGCTGTGATAGCCCCTGTTCGCAACGCGAGTGTAGAATAAACTATGAAACCAGCCGGGGGACGATTACAAGCGATAGTAATCCCGAACTAATAGTATACGATATCCCAAAAATGACGACTGTAGATATAGCAGCAGTAGTGATAACTCGGAGAAGACGAAGATCACTAAATGGATCGTAACCGATCCAACGGGCAATAACGCTGTGGAATGTGACCAGTGACTATAGCAATATTTGTTGCGACAGCCGCCACAGCCATTCCATATTGAGGAATGAGCAAGAGATTCAATGCGAGATTGATCACTGTAGCGGTCCCGGTTACAACGATGAGCGCTTGGAGTTTACTTTACCTTGTCCAATCACATAGATTGGTCTCGCAAGTGCGAACCCAAGGACACCGGGGAGGAGGAGCAAAAGTGGTGCCACCGCGTCGCCGAATTCTCCTCTGAAGTACAATTGCATGAACGGGATTGCAAGCGCTGTAATTCCGAAGAGTAACTTAAAATGTTATAACCTGTAGTTTTAATAGATTCCCGTGCCAGAATCGTTTATGCAACTTCTTACCGATTCAAGTGTCCCCTGTGCGACCCATATGTATGATAAACTTAGAACTGGGCAGGCCAAAAATTCAATCAAGGATTCATGTTCACCAGAATTAGCTTGGAAAACACGTCTCCCTAATTTCCCAGCGAAAGCACCCGAGTCTACACCGGTATTTGATTCTTCAGGAAACATATATTTTGGATGTCATGATGGCAACCTATATTCATTATCGCCATCTGGTGATGTTAGATGGAGTTTTATGACTAATAAGAAAATCTTCGGAGGGCCATTAATTACAGATTCTAATAGTATAATAGTAGCTAGTGGAAATGGATATCTCCATTCAATCACTACAGATGGGACACATGAATGGGCATATGATATTTCAGAAGAATACAGGTCAAAAAAGGAATGGGCTAAGTCGTTTTTTTCAATTCTGCCGGGATCTATAGACTACAGTAAACACTCTCTACGGCGAATATTATGTTGGTCTTCTCCTAATATTGACTCAGAAGGGAATCTCTATATTACTGGATTTGGTGAAGGGATTCATTCAGTAGACGCTGCTACGGGTGAACAAAACTGGAGTTATGATCTGGGAGTTCCTAGATTCCATACAGGAGGTGCTGCAATTGATAAATCAGATAATATATATGTGCCATCTCAGCGAGGAGTGCTATATTGTTTCGATACAGCTGGGAATGTGATTTGGAAATACAAAATTAAGAAATCACACGATACTTGGGCAGCTCCTTCGATTGATCTTCAGAACGGATATATTTACCAAACATCATCATTCTTATCCCAGAAAGGTCAAATATCTGCAATTAGTCAAAACGGAGAACTAATCTGGGAAACAACTATTGACGAAGGGATCCGTGGGACAGCATCAATCAGCCATCAGGATTATGTGGTTATATGTGGACTGAATGGTACAGTCTATTTTATAGGGAAAGAACAAGGAAGGATATATCGAAAAATAAATCTCAGTAACGCTCCTAGGGCAATGTGGACAAGTGCGAGTATAGATCGCTCAGGGAATATATTAATTGGGATAAAAGAATCATTTCACCAAGGATCACTCGTGTGTATCCAATCTAATGGTAGAATAAAATGGTCGGAGAACATTGGGAAAGCCTATGCAACCCCTATCATTGGCACCGAAGGAGAAATTTATATTGGATCTTGGAAAGGTGAGTTCTATTGCTATACAACATAAATTAGATTGTTATGATATAGCTGTAATAATTTTCGTAGCCCAAATTGAGAATGGATCAGGAATTTGGTCAAGAAACGGTAAGATTTCGTCGGCCGTAATTGCATTTGTCCAAAATGCGATTTTTGAATATACAATGAAACCGACAGGGGGGACAAGGATAAGTGAAATAATTCCAGAATCAATTGCGTAAGAAAGCCCAAAAATAACTGGTGCAGCAAGACTTGCGGTAATTCCAACACGAACAGATCGGAGGTCTTGAAATGGATTATAGCCAATTCGACGAGCTGCAAGATAATGAAGAAAAACCATCAATCCATATCCGATACTGGTTGCGATCGCTGCACCAGCCATTCCATATTGAGGAATAAGTAGTAGATTCAGAACAAGGTTAATTACTGCTGCAGTACCCGTTGCGGCGATTAATTGGCGGAATTTTCCATCACCTATCCCAATCGCGTAGATCGGCCGCGCGACTGCAAATCCGAGCACACCGGGGAGGAGCAACAGGAGAGGGGTTACCGCGTCGCCGAATTCTGCTCCGAAATATAATTGCATGAACGGGGTTGCAAGCGCCGCGATTCCGAGGAGCAACAACGTCGTGAAAACCAGCGTGTACCGAGTGGCTTTGCTCGCCATACTGGTAATTTCCTCGTGAGCCTCTCGTGACCACATCTCCGAGGACGAGTGAATGAAAACTATTTGCACTGCAGTCGGAACGAGCCACAGAAACTCCGCAATCACCAGCGCGGACTTGTACAGTCCGGTTTCGTGACTGCCAACCATCGGCTGGAGGAGCAGAAGATCGACATTGTACAGCGAGACAGTCAAGAGGACGAAGACAGTATTATAAACGTTAAAATTGAAGAGATCGCGTTTCGGAAACGCCGTAGGAACCGATCGAAAAACGGCCGTCAGATCGATGCGCGTCCGTAGTATCCATGTTGCCCCAACTGCACACACCAGATAGGCAAGTGCGGTTCCGGAGAGTACACCAGCAACGCCGAATCCGACGTATGCTAAACTCAGACCGAATGCACCGAGTAGGAACGTCTGTAGCATCGAGAGTGATTCGGAATACTGCTCGAAATGTAGTCCCATGAGGGTGTGTCGAGAGATGTAGAACAGTTGGTTGGCTACGAGCATCGCTGCGAGAAGAACGAAATAGAGCGAGAACCCATCACCGAACAGTTGTTTGACTGGTCCTAACATGCCGAAGAGGATCAAACAGAGTCCGCCGAGAGCGGCAAACCCCAGTGCTAACTGGGTATAAAACGCGAAAACGTGTTCTTTCCATCCCTGTTGGTTTCTCTCCTCGGCGATGTACTTCCGGATTCCGGCTGAGATTCCCGCATGGGCGAACGTCGTGATGACAGCAAACATCGAAAGTAAAAACCCATAGTCGCCGTAGTCTGCGCTGCCGAGAATTCTGACGAGGAGTGGAGTAGTTACCACACCGATCAGGAGAACACCAACCTTCCCGCCCATCACGGAGAGAATCCCCGAAATGGTTCGGTTACTCATTGATTAAGTTATCGAACTCGATCACTTCTAGATCTTCCCCTCAAACGGTAGTACGAGTCGATGCAACCATTTTGCGCGGGAGATAAATCGATTCCCATCTCGATAGGTTGCATTGCCATCGTTACAGATTCGGTTCTTCTCAACGAATCGTGCATCACCAACGGAGAGCCCATTCGACGGAAATATCTGTGGCTCAGTTGTTTCTTTCATAATTCTTTTTAATTTTATGTATGAATTCCAAACCTTCATTTCGTAATTCGATTGTTCTTTTCGTAATCTGTTCATCATCCATCTGTTGTTCAAATGAATCAATCTTTTCTCCTATGTCTAGTATATCATCGTTTACAGCATCTATGTGTCTATTTAAAAGAGAAAAATCATTTAACAGCGAATGGGTTTTGCTTTCCATATTCGCATAGGCCTTATCTGTTTCAAGAGTAACAAATGGTGTTCTATGCTTGAGACTAAATATTATTGAGTGAAGACTACTTGTAACCACCATGTCGAAATGCTTGTACATCGTGTAATATTCGAATGGATCTACCTTTCCTCTGAGCTCTAGATCTGCATACTTAGAAGTTGTAGGCGCGATTATCTGATATCCTTTTCCTTTGTAATGATCACATATCTCTTTACCTAGCTTATTAGATGGACCGTGATAACCTAAGATTGGCTTTTCAAGATTAATATTATTCTTTAGTAAGATTGCTTTAGCGTCGCCCTCGGGAATGTCAACTAATAATGTCGGATCGGGAACTTTATACACATTTTTGAGCCCAAGATCTCCTAACAGTTCTTGCGTGTGTCTATCACGAACACTAATATAGTTATAGGCGGATAGATGCTCTCTCATTGTCTCTTGTTGAGACTGTGTTAGTGTCTCTAAATTCGTCTTATTTGCTGATGCAGCATATGCTACTTTCATTGCAGAAATTTGAGGATCCAGGAAGTACAGATTTGGAAAAGGGCGGGATGGACGAAGATATGACCTAATTTTACTATCATCTTTAGCTATCTTCCAGATCTCGTCGCTACCAGTGAATAATAATCCATATTTTTGTTTTTCTAGCCAACTCACAGCTTCCTCATGAGTATCCGTTGTAATTGTTTTCTTGCTCGTTGATAGAGATGATGATGAGAAATTGTTAACTATGCATCTATCCTTGATTTGATTGATAGTTTTCTGAGGGTGTTTTGGGAAGAATATCTTACTTATTCTACTTATTTCTTTAGAT
Source organism: Halalkalicoccus subterraneus (assembly GCF_003697815.1). Lineage (NCBI taxonomy): Archaea > Methanobacteriati > Methanobacteriota > Halobacteria > Halobacteriales > Halalkalicoccaceae > Halalkalicoccus > Halalkalicoccus subterraneus. The sequence continues at coordinate 132,850 of NZ_RDQG01000006.1, forward strand.
TTAGTACGATAATCGACTATCTCGACATCTTCCGAAAATATTTGGGAAAGTGACTTCTGTAGGCAATAGGATTGTAATATTGCTCCTCGATTTTCATTGTTATGAAACGTGAGGATTCCAATTTTTGGCATCGATAAATAAAATGTTATTGGTTGAAATAAATCTCCCGAAATTGAACTGCCTCAAAGAAAAATTAGTTCAGTTATATTATTGTGATTATCATTTCTATAATGACACTTACTGTTGTCGAAGCTAATAGTGAGCGAAAATTTGATACTGCCAGCTAGATAATTCTCCTATTATGAGATTCGTTACTATGGTGAATGAGGGATACATAGATCCTTTGTTAGCACTTATTGATAGTTTAAAATTAAATAGCGGGTTCAAGAAAGAGGATATCCATCTAATCATATTAGAACTATCCGAACTAAGCGATGAGAGTCGTTATTTAGTTGAAAGTCAAGGTATTAATATTGAATTCGTCGATTCTTCCTCGTTGGGAACGTTTGAATTCGACCAATCATTGTTGAATAATCCTTCTAAATTAACAAACCAGAAAAAATTCCTTATATATAAATTGCCATACTCGGAACGCCTTTGTTATCTTGACGCAGATATGATCTGTCTAAATGACATAACTGATATAGCTAATTTTGACAACTTATCAGCCGGTATTAATATTGGGCGAGAACCACCGGAAACCGTTTTTAATAGGCCTATGTTCAATTCTGGATTGTTTATATTTGAACCCTCAAACAAAACTTATGAAAAGATACAAGATTTTGCATTAGACTATAATGCTCAACTTGATTACGGCGATCAAAGATTACTTAATGAATTCTACTATGGCGATTCTGATATTAATGTTGACTTACTATCCTTTGAATGGAATGTTATAATAACTATGAAAAATCACCATCCAAAGATGTGGAACTTTGTAGTAGATAACGGGGTGAAGTTCCTCCACTACACATTATGCGAACCGTGGAAGGATACTAATTTTTATGATATAAAAGAAATAGCATCTAATTCAATAAAAAAATATAAATATAGAGATGAGATTAAGTTATGGAAAAAACATTATCAAAATGCGTTAGATTCCACATAAATCTGTTAGTACGCGTTGTTAGCACTATTATATGTGGTAAGTAGTTGTGGAACGACAACGTCTGGTGAATATGTTTCATATACGTATTCTTTGTTTTTCACACCAATCTGGCTTTTACAGGAGAAAACATCCTGAATCGTCTCAGCCAAGTCACGAGAATTCTCTGGTTCACAGAGATACTCCTCTTGAGGGATCACTTCTGCTGGCCCACCGATATTTGTCGCTACAACAGGAAGTCCGAACTGCATGGCCTCAAGAATCGTTCGTCCGAACGGCTCGGGCCAGATACCCGGATGTACAAATAGATCCGCACGGGCGTACAGCCGTTGAATATCATCGTGTGGAACCCTTCCAAGGAGGGTCACTTGATCAGCGACACCGATCTTGTCGGACAGTTCACGCAGGCTTTCCTTGTTCTTCCCTCCTCCAGCGATAACAATCTGATTGTTTTCCGGAAGGTAGTTCGCAGCTCTAATTAGATACTTCACACCTTTAGTCTCGCGGAGTGACCCTACATACAGGATCGTGTTCTGGGTAGGTGCTATATCGATAATCGACTTCATGTCTGATGTATCGACATCGAACAAGTGGGGTTCGCACATGTTCGGGATCACCTCTATGTTTTGGTCCCCGAACATTTCACGTCGGTAGATCTCCGCGATGGTCGAACTGATCGCAACGAACGTGTCTATCTGTCGCATACGGTTCCGGAGAATGTGCCCTGTCGTCGCCTTCGAGATGATCTTATACCATTCGAGCACACTGCTAACAGGAATGTCGATATCGCGGTATGGGATGAATGCATACGAGTTTAGAGTCGCCACAGATGGAATATCCAGCTTGTTTGATAGATGACCGACAACTGGATGGAGCTGCATATTATAGGAGTGGATCAGATCTATCTCGTCTTCTGTGAGCTTCTCTCTGAGTTTGAAATATGAATAGAGGTTCACGACTTCGAACGAGACGATCAACGGCGATTTGTGCCGTCGTATCCGAGCGCCGTCCTGACGCGTCGGCCCATCTCCATCAAACGTGTAGACTACTACCTCGTCTATCTCGTCGGTGTCTGAGAGTATTTGAGCAAGTAGTTGGGCGCTGACTTCCCCGCCACCGCCGTTGTTCGGTGGATATCGAGGTGTTACAATCCCGACACGCATCACTGTCCACCCCCACCAGACGCATTCTCGGATTTGTATCTGATCACTGTGTCTCCATTCGCATAGATAACGCTATCAGTGGAGTTTGAATCCGGCAAGAGGAACACGTACGTATGGCCTCCAATACCCTGTCCAGTCGTGTCCCGTATCCCAGTATTTGCGGCTGTTTCCGTATACCCGTATCTGTAACCGGGCTGTACTTCTGAAGTATTTAGTGCCGCAGTCGTTCTTGATTGTGACTCGTACGGTACCTCCGTACTTGGTGCCATTGTGCGCAACATCGTTTCGGGATCTCCCTCGTACATATCGGTCCACTCTTCACCCGCGTTCAACTGGTTTGTGTCATGAAGACGATTGTGCGGAACCTCATCACTAACTATCGATAGATGCGCACTTGCAACCGGCGAGGCCAGAGACATAACGGCGAAGACACAGACTATAGCGCCAATCACCTTTGGAGAGGTAAACGGGATATCCGAATGAAGGAGATACATCAGGCTTACGCCGGCGAATACGTTCAAACCGAAAATACCCAAGAGTGCGTAAAACCGCTGTGGCTGTGTGTCTCCGGCGTTGAAAACGAGGCTTATAACCATAAATATCGCTATGAATCCCATCCAGAAGATAGTGAGATCGAACTCCCAGTTGGACTGCCGAATCGCGATTGCCGCCCCTAATACTCCCAGTCCGAACAACATCGCTTGCCCGGATGTTGCTGCCAAGAGCATCTCCAACGGGAGTTCAGAGTACCGTCCTGCTCCTCCTGTCCCTCCACCAGCCCCGGATTCAGATCCCACAAGAAATATCGACGCTATTAGACCTGCAACCCGTCCAGTTAGATCGCCGCTGTGAATGGGATTTCCGAAGATTCCCAGACTATACGCGGCAACGAACACCACTGTCGGCCCGGTATGAAACGTTGGGCGGCTCTCTTGGTAGATATACTGCGTAAGAATCACGAATATCGTGATCGCGATGACGAAAAGAAGGGCAGCACCAGCGCTGAACTGGTGTCCGAATATCAGTGCAGGACCGATGACAATCCCAATGATCGCCCATAGACGTCGTCGCTGGGGTGACACCGTCGTATACAGAAGTATACAAACCATCCCTAACAGCAGCGTGAGTGCGTAAAAGAAGCTGAGTTTGCTTGGGTGAAACCCCCGTCCTAGCGTCCAGCTCATACATCCGAAGAACAGTGCAGCGTAGAGTACGACCTGACTCGACATTGATGGGAACGCCATGTCTAAGACGGAGATAACGAGGATCGTACCGGTGAGAAGCAGTACTGTCAGTAAGAAATACCCCATTCGGGGTGACAGACCAGTAACCAGTATCGATTCGGTTGCATAGACTAAGTGTCCGAGATAGATGGTTAAACCATCAATCACGCCGTCGTTCAGTGCATCCCGAATCGCTGGAAGATAGGTTGATCGTGTGTCTGCTTGATTCATCCCCGCAGGGAACGCTAGCTGGACGCTCCAGTACATGAAAAACAAGAGCACAAGGATTTGTGGAACAACCCGCTGTTTTCGCGCACCAGTCGCGATTTCATAGGCGATATATCCCGCAAAGCCTCCGAAAATCACATAGTGTGCTAACGGCCGTTCGTAGAGTACGATTCGATATATGAGAAATGTAGAAAAAACGTATAGACCTGTAATAATCCCTGAGATTCGGTAATTCGGTGGGGACAGCTCTGCGTCTGTAGTTCCCGGATGCAGGATGTGCAGAATGAGGATCGCAAGCAGTCCACCCACTGCTGCTCCGAGAATGGGACCGAGCAGTGATCTGTATTCTATCGTGATAAACAGATAAAGCAAAGCCAGCCCTAAGATGGCAACTGGTAATGATGCGTAGTGTCGAACGCTCTTCTCAATTTTCGTCAGTGTGCCATTCATAACGTGTGTCTCATGAAACCAGACTCATTATATCAATAGTACAAAGTATTATACTTCGCATCAATTACTCTCTCTGTTTATACGATATTTAGGCTATCTTCATATAACTCTTCCACATCCTCTACAACTGTCTCCCAAGAGGTGTTGACAGCCTTCGTGCGAGCCTTTTGTGCCATTCTGGCTCGTTTCTCCGTACTCGTCGCCAGTGAACGAATCGCTTCTGTGAACTGTTCAACGCTCCTCTCTACTTTGTACCCCGTTTCTCCATCGTCAATGACAGTCGGGATCCCTCCTTGATCCGTTCCAATGACAGGCGTTCCACAGGCCATGGCTTCGAGCAGAACCAGTCCAAACCCTTCGTATCGAGACGGAAGTACGAACACGTCTGCCGACGAGTACAGACTCGGTAGTTCGTCATCGGGAACGTAGCCGAGGAACTGAATTTGCCCTTCGATTCCTAGCTCCTGTGCGAGATCACGCAGATGGTCCTCGTGACGCCCTGTTCCTGCGATCAGCAGCTCGATTGTCGAATCGTCCACCTGCGCTACGGCCTGAAGTGCCAGATCGAGCCCTTTCCGGGCTCCCAACCGGCCCACATAGAGCAGTGTCGTCCGCTCCGGATGTACGTCTGGATGCGCTTTCTCGCGTGGGTAGAATCGATCAACGTCGACGCCATGTGGAACCATTTGGACGTGGTCGGCGTCGAACCGGTATCGTTTCACTAACTCGTCTGCCGCATGGTCGCTGATAGCGACGATTTCGTCTGCCCCACGGCCGGCAACGAAGTCCATCACGACGTTCATCGGATGAAAGAAGTATTTCAGCAGGTAGTCCGCAGGTGTTTCCAGTGCAACCGACTTCGTCTCTCCGATAGAGGTCCCGTGACTCGTCAAAACGACAGGTGTCTCAATATCGTTCAGCGGCGTTACCGCGATCGTTGAGGCAGGCATGAGCGTCCCGTGGACGATATCGTACTGGTCGAAGTCGATCTGTCGTCGCGCCTGAAAGCTGAACCAAAGCGTCTCGAACGTGACGAGCTTTTTCCGAGCCTTGGCGATCCGGTAGACGGTGACATTCTCATGGAGGTCGACGGTGTCGTTTATACTCTCGATCCATTGGGTGTATACATCGACCCGGTGACCGCGCTCTGCAAGTCCATTTGCCAGTTCGTAGGCGTACGTCTCGGCACCGCCAACACCGGGTGGAAACTGCTTTGAAATGAGACAGACGTTCAGCGTGTCGTCGCTCATTCCTTGTACCCGAGTGCTTCGAGTCGACGATCGATCTCCTCGTCTACCTCGTCGTCGTCCGTCGTCTCCTCCCCGCTTTCCGTTTCAATGCGTGTCTGGATGTGCGATTCAAGGCGTTCACGAAGCATTCGGGACGTACAGTCAGTAAATTCAAGCGCGTCGGTATCCCGATTTCGCTCGCAGAAACACGCCCCCTCCTGTGATCGTAGCGCGTACCGCCGGAGGTGGGCGTGTTCGTTCTCACCACGAGCCTGTTGGTAGACAGTTCGATCCTCGTCGGCAATATCGATCAGCGACGAACCCTCACGGGCCTGCTCGATACCGGCTGCTGACTCGATCGTCGCGACGATATCCACCGTGCTCGTCGGTGTCGTTATCTCTTGGTTGGCACCACCAGGGGGGCGGACCAAAAGCGGGACGTGGGTGATCTCGTCGTGGAGATATCGCGGGTGTTCGTAGTAGTCGTGTTCGCCAAAGGCATCGCCGTGATCCGCCGTGAATACGAGTAGCGATCGCTCGAGGAGGTCTCTGTTCCGAAGCTCTTCGAGAAGCCAGCCGATTTGGGCGTCGTTATAGCGGATCTCTGCGTCGTAGAGATCGATCAATAAATCCTGTTCGTCGCCGGTGATTGAATTTGGGTTTTTGATCGCTCGCCGGTACAGGTTTTGGGCCTCCCGACCGCTCAGCTCTTCGTCGGTGTACAGTGTCGCGTACTTGCTTGGGGGCTCATAGGGACCGTGGGTATCCATATAGTGTGCCCAGAGGAAAAACGGCTCGTCGTCCAGCGAATCGAGCCACGAGAGTGCTCGCCCGTTGATCTCTGGGGCACGCGCATAGTGGCGGTTTCGAAGCTTATCGAGGGCGCGCTGGGCGAGCGCGATGAGTTTGTGCTGTCCTAAATGGAGATCGTCGTCGAACTCGTCGAATCCGTCGTCGAACCCGTATGCCCGTGAGACGAACGGGTTCGAATGGAATCCGCCGGTCGCAACCCCTTCCTGAGAGAGCGTCGAGGCAACCGTCTCAGTCGCGAGGCGGTAGTTCGAATCGATCGCCACATCAGGCAGTTCTCCGGTCAATAGTGCAGGTACTGCCTCGCGTGTGTGTGAACTCGCACTATATGTGTTCGTGAATCGGATCGATTCTTGCGCGAGCTCGTCGAGAATCGGCGATGTATCTCGCTGATAGCCGTAACACGAGAGGTGATCCGCTCGCAACGCATCCGCCGAGAGGAGGATTACGTTCTCCCAGTCAGTCATTACTCATAGCCAGTCAGCGAAGTATGATATAGTTTTGTTCTCTCCGTGCTATGGCTATATATGTAAACATATCTACTGAAAATATTGCACCGGTATAGCTCACTCCCGTTCAGATCGGAATATTATTACAGAGACCCCTCAATCGAACCATACAATGCGAATCGCTTTTCTTACGAACGTCGTTTACCCCTTCGTTACTGGTGGTGCAGAAAAACGGATCCATGAGATCGGTTCTCGGCTCGCGTCTGATGGTCACGAGATAACCGTCTACGGACGGCATTTCTGGGACGGTCCTGAGGTAATTTCCCACGAGGGTATGACTCTTCGAGCCGTCGCACCAAGTGCAGAGCTCTACACCGATGATCGGCGATCGATCCCGGAAGCAATCGATTTCGCTGCGCGGGCAGTCAGGCCGCTTCGTCACCAGCTTGCCCGTCATCGACACGACCTCATCGACGTCTCTGCGTTTCCGTATTTTCCGATCTTCTCAGCTAGTCTTGCACGTATCGGCACCGACACACCGGTGGTGACGACGTGGCACGAGATTTGGCTGGACTACTGGGAGGAGTATCTCGGTATGCTCGCCCCGTTCGGAAAGGCGGTTGAGCGCGTTACTGCTCGTATGCCCCAACACCCGGTCGCAGTTTCAGGAATTACGGCCGATCGGCTCGCCGAAATCGGCCCTGCTCGTGAATCGATCGATGTCGTCCCCAACGGAATCGATATCGACCAGATTCAACACGCATCCCTTCCCCAAGAGCAGGCCTCGTTTGACGTCCTGTTCGCAGGACGTCTCATCGACGATAAGAACGTCTCGTTGCTTTTAGATGCATTCGACAAGGTCGCTGACGCGCACGATGCGACACTCGGCATTATTGGTGAGGGGCCAGAGCTGGATCGACTCGAAGCGCAAGCCGAACGGTTAGCACACTCTAATCGTATTACCTTCCTGGGCTTCCTCGAGGAGTACGAAGAGGTCCTCGGACAGATGCGTGCTGCGAAGGTGTTTGCCTCCCCATCGACCCGGGAGGGCTTCGGAATCACATTTGCCGAAGCAATGGCCGCCGACTGTACTGTCATTGCGGCCGATCACCCCGAGTCCGCTGCCAGTGAGGTAATCGGCGACGCGGGTTACGTCGTCGAGCCGACTGCCGAGGCAATCGCCAGTGCGCTCGAACGTGCACTTTCGGGCGAACGTCCGCCCATCGAGCCGACCGAGCGCGCAAAACAGTATGACTGGGATCGGGTCGCAGAACAAGCCGAAACGGTCTATCGACGGGCGATAGAGACGAATAGATAAGAGGACATTACGGCCACTTGTATTTATCTAGGAGTACAGTTGTTCTCCTAAACCACGACGGTTATAATATAGTTGAATATCTACTCGACCTATGAGACCTGATCCTCGTGACGGCCTCGCAGCATACACATACCTTTGGCGCGTACTGACATCGCGTATTCCCTATGGGAAGTCTGTTTTCAGCGAGAAGTGGGATCTACTCGTTATTCTCGATGCGTGCCGTGTCGACGCCCTTCAAGAAGTCAAAGACGAGTATTCGTTCATCAGCTCGGTAGACTCGATCCGATCCCGAGGAAGCACATCGAAAGAATGGATCGACAACACGTTCACTACCACGTACCGCGACGTAATCGCCGACACTGCGTATATAACGTCAAACGGATTCACGCACCAGTTTGAGGATAATGATCCTGTTGATCCTCTCGATACATCTGAAATACATGGATCTATAATCGATAAAAACGATTTCTTTAGAAATATGATAAAAGAGAGGACAGTTTCTGGAGAGTTCGCGTACTTTGAACAGGTACCGGATGTAAAGGGAAAGCGGGATGCACCGGATGAGTTGGGGCGACCGATCCCCTCACCGGAAGTGCTGACGGACAGAGCGATCAGAGCCGGTCGGGAGGAGCAGCACGATCGTATGATTGTTCATTATATGCAACCTCACGCGCCGTATATCCACGCTGCAGTGGATCGTGGCCGGTTCCTTGAGCATGAGCAGTACCCGTTTGCGTACTTGAAGGACGACGGGGACCGATCAGTGGTATGGGAGTCCTATCTGGACAACCTACGCTTTGTACTCGATAGTGTCGAACGCTTATTGAACAACTACCAGGAAGGAATCGCCGTTATAACCGCCGATCACGGTGAACTGTTCGGTGAGTGGGGACTGTACTCACACAAATATGGTCTCCCGCATCCGAAGCTCCGTCGCGTCCCGTGGGTACATGCAACGACTGACGATCAAGGGGAGCCGCTTCCCTCCCCGGAGGCGGACGAATACGTGGCCGCTGAAGAGCAGATGTCGGTCGAAGACCGTTTGGAGGCGCTCGGTTATCGATAATCGGCGCTCGTAGCTCACAGGCGACTTTTAAGCTTAATACCCCGAACAGACCCGTTGGATACCCTCCTCGAAGTCGATCTCGGGCTCCCAACCCGTTTCTTCCTGAATCTTCGAATAGTCCGCACACGTGTCGTGGACGTACACGCTATCGGGAATCGGGTTCTCGACGTATTCGGGTTCGATCTCGGTTCCCAGCTCTTCGTTGATCATCTCG